>DASTPO010000347.1:0-3655 GCA_035762225.1 Candidatus Angelobacter sp. | reverse complement strand
CGCTTAGGACTTAAAGACTCACGCCTTAAGCCTCAGCCACCTCACGTAAACCACTACAATCAGAACTTTTCATATATTAGGATCGCCCTCCTTTCCCGTGTAAACGCAGAATAACGCCACTTTACTGCGAAGTCAACAGGGTGTTTTGTTGTCCCATTCAGGAGTTCGAGGCACCAGCAGTCTTGTCTTTCTCACCTCTACCCAGCGATCTCCCCAGGCAAGATCATTTTGTTTTGCCAGACGATTTTTTCGCGATACCACCGCCCAGACCATCCGCTGTCACGAATTTTGGTTCAATATCTGTCGGCACCGACTTCAAACTCTCCAGCGCTCTTTTCACCTCGGGGCGCAGCACCATCATCTCGCTCATCAGCTTCTTGGTGCCGTCATAATCTCCGGTGGCTTCCAGCGTGAGCAACTCGCGGTCCAGCCCGGCCACGGCTTCTTTGATCTTGCCCAGGTCCACGCTGAAGGTGCCGTCAGAGTTGGCGACGAACGCTCCCTTATCCAGAAAATAATTGAATTGCACCGCCATGCCTTTGGCGTGGGAATCCTGCAAGCCGAAGCGCAGCGTGCGGAAACTGGACGCCAGGTATGTGGTATAGAGCTGCCGTTCCGCGTCCGGACCGTGCGGCAACGGAGCCTGTATCGCGCCTTTGTCGGCCTGCGTCATCAGGTATTGCAGTGCAAAAAGCCCGGTCACATCGGCCTTGGCTTCTTCAATTGCGCTGTACAGCTCTTTCAACTCCAGCCGCGGGTTGGTGTCACGACCGCTGACCTTGATCTGGTGCGGCCCCAGTCCGTGCGTGAGTTCATGCGCCACAATGTGGGTGAAGAACAACTCAAAGCTCAGGTCATTGCGCGCCGCGGGCTGCAACACCACCTTGGAGATCGGCTCCAGCGTGGACTTGAACTTTGCCTGCTGGACGTTCTTCAGCATCACGCGCTTGCTGCCCTTCTGCTGGACCACTTTATCGTCATTGGGCAGGTTGTAAGCCGCGGTCTGGACGCCGTGGTTGCCGTCGCCCGCTGCGAACACTTCATTCACTACGCGGATCGGCGCAGCCGCGCCCAGTTTGGCCACGCGATACTGCGGATCTTCCGGCAGGTTGTCCTCGATCTCCTGCAAATGCTGGCCCAGAAAGGCCAGCCGCGCCGACTCTTTTTCGTCGCGCACGTTGATGTAGGCCTCAAACGCCGCTTTGTAGCCGAACAGCTCGTCGTTGTAGGTCTCATACGGCCCGATGGTAACATCCACCGGCGCGTCCAGGTCCATCCATGCCATATCGCTTTCAAAATAATCGTTGGACCCGAAGGCGGCAGCCCGCGTGGTAAGAAACTGCTTCAGGCTGGCATTGTCTGTCATCGCGGCGGCTTCCCGTAGTAACGCGGCGGCCTTGTCGAGATCGGCTTTGTATTCCACGCTGTAAGGGACCAGCTTCAGCTTTTTGTCCGCTCCGCGCCGCACCACGGTGAAAAATCCTTCCGCCTGTTCCTTCTGCTCCGGATTGGCTTTCACCCAGCTCTCGAATTCTTCCTTGGTCATGTCTTCAGGATAAAAATTCGCGCCTGCCGGTTTCTTGGCCGGCACGCCCGGAAGAAACGCCTTGTGCTCGTCAATCTCTGACCACGGGCCTTTGTTGATCCAGAAATAATTCAGCCGGGCCCGGCCCAGCGGCGTCTTTTCCTGTTGCAGTTTCTGGTAGAGCGCCACGTCTCCGCTCCAGAACTGCTGCATAAAGATGTGGTTCACAATGCGGCCGGCCTCCACCAGTTTGGCCAGGGCTTTGTGGTCGCCCGCGGAAAGGCCGGAGAGGTCGACGTTCAGGGGCGCCGGTGCAAACCGCGCCGCCATCTTGTTGAGTTCAGCGGCATCGGGCAGGGAAGAAGGAGCGGGAGTTTTCTGGGCTGTGGCCATAGTCGTGGTCAATGCAATCAAAATCAGGAGTCGGCGCATGGGCGTTGAGGTTCCTCGTTCAGAAGGATATCAGTTTCCAAGGGACGGCTACTATCGTCGATGCCAGGCGGATCCGAGGAACAACAAGTGACCCTGAAGTCTTAAGCTGGAATCAGCCGGGTAAAACAATTGGAAGTCTAATGGATGTAGGAACTCGTTCCGCCGGTTTCACATGTGAAGTGCTACGATGTGGCCCGGTGGTAACCGATCTGCTCGCAACCGGCAAGATAGGAGCACGCAAACCATGCGTTTTTCATTAGCATTCATAGGACGATTGCTTTTTGGTTTCGTAGTGATTGTGGGGGCGCTTGAAACGGGAACTGCAAGAGAGAGGGGCCCGCGCGTTGAAGTGGTGTGCCTGTCATCGCCAATCGCGGTCAAGTTGGCGGAACACCAGGTGCTGGTGTATGAGCTGCATATCACCAACTTCGATAGCACACCATTGACGTTGAAGCAGCTTGAGGTTTTTGGCGGCTCGGACAAGAGTAACCCGCTCAAGACCATCACCGGCAAGGACTTGACGGCAGCGATGCTTGCTGTGGGTGCGGGCGGCGAAAGCAGCGACTTGAGGACCATCGATTCGGGGAGACGAGCAGTGGTCTTTCTTTGGATCGAACTCAGCCTGGATGCTCGGCCGCCAGTCAGTCTGGGCCATCGCATGGTTTTTACGGTTGGCAAGGGTAAAGCGGGCGCAACGGCGACGACAGTGCTCGAAGATTTTCAGGTCCAGGTCAATCAAGAGCCACCGACACTGCTCAGCCCGCCTTTCGAGGGCGGCGTGTGGCTTGCAGGGGAAGGTCCGGGGAACGATTCAAGCCACCGTACCACTCTTGTGGCGATTGACGGCCGAATTCGTGTGGCGCAGAGGTTCGCCGTGGACTGGGTCAAAGTTGGTCCCAACGGGGATTCTCATCACGACGGCACCACCCGCAACGAAAACTGGTGGGGCTATGGCGAACCGCTCCATGCCGTGGCGGACGGCGAAGTCACCCAGATAATGGACGGGATACCGGAAAACAAACCGCGCGTTCTGCCCGCGACCGTTACCCTCGATAACATTGCCGGCAACTACGTTACTCTTCGCATCGCTCCCAACCGCTACGTCACCTATGCCCATTTGCAGACTGGAAGCATCAAAGTCGGCTTGCACGAGCATGTTTCGCGCGGGACGGTCATCGCTAACCTTGGAAATACCGGCCAGGCTACGGCACCGCATCTTCACCTTCAGGTAACGGACGGAAACTCAGTCCTGGATTCGGAAGGGGTTCCTTTCATCTTCGGCAAATTTACAGACCTTGGACCTGGCTCTGCTTACGAGCTTGACAAGCATATTTCGGTCCCCCGCACTGACTCGATTCCTGGAAAAGATGAGGTGATTGACTTCTCTGCCTCGAACAAACAGTGAGCAATTAATCGGAAATTGCGAGCTAGAGTGATGCGGCTTCCAACTCCCGCTCCTGCACCTGCTCCACTCGCTTGCTGCCAAAGAGTTTCTTGAGCCCCGGGCCGAGTTTATCGAGGTAAACGTAGTACACCGGCGTGATATAGAGCGTGAGAGTCTGCGAGAAGATCAGTCCGCCAACCACGGCCAGCCCCAGCGGGCGGCGTGATTCCGCGCCGGCGCCAAAGCCGATCGCGATGGGCAACGTTCCCATCAGCGCGGCCATGGTGGTCATCATGATGGGACGGAAGCGGACC
>DASTPO010000346.1:0-2526 GCA_035762225.1 Candidatus Angelobacter sp. | reverse complement strand
TCCAATCGCTGCCCAGGGGAACGATGGCGGAGATCCAGTTGTGCGTGAGACCGCGCGTGGCTACGGTGTAGTTGGCCGAGACATTTTCATTGTCAAGAACGGAAATCCCGCCGAGCGTCCCGGCAATTACCTGCTTGCCTGAAGCGGCAACCGTGTAAACGTGATTGTTCACCAGCCCCTGGAAGGCATATAGGCTGCGCGGACCGGCAGCATCAAGAAACGTGAGCCCGGCCGGCGTTGCCAGCACCATGCCGCCGCCGTAAAGAGCGGCGTCGGTTATGTGATCGGCAAGCAGGCCGTCGGCGCGCCCCAGCACCTGCTGCTTGCGGCCTGTGTTGTCAAACAGGACAAGGCCGTTTGCTGTGGCCACTGCGACAGTTCCGCTGGCTGCGTTGGGCAGAATCCGATTGACACAAAAAACGTTGTCATCTTCAACGTGGATCGACAAGCGAAGGTTTGAAGCAACAATGTCCATGCCGCGATCAAAGTATCCAACCCACAAGCGGCCCGTGCTATCGAACGCAAGCGCAGAGATGTTGCGGTCCGCCAGCGCGGCGCTGTCAGTCGACATCACGCGCCGCCATCCGCCGCGCCTGCCCTCTCTAAGATAGAGGGCGTCGCGAGTCACCGCGTACAACGATTCACCCTGGCCGATAATCTGCTGCACGTCGGCCACGCCGCGGGCAGTCACATGCGTTGCGGCACTGATCCGTTGCGGCTGGGAATTAATCTCTACGATCGACTCTCCGCTTCCGGCCGCCAGGAGATTCGTTCCATCGGAATAAAGTGTGCGGGCAAAAAGCCCGGGAGCCAGAACGCGGACAAAATGGCCGTCATCGAACTCAGCAATGCCGACGGCTGTCCCCACAAACGCTTTGTCACTCTGCAAAGCGATGGAAAAGACCTGCGAGTCCGGCATTCCCTGGGCTTCAGCGAAAGTCTCTGCGCGTCCAGCCTGCCAGTGAACAACGCCCTGGTCCTGTGTGCCGATCCACAGATCGCCCTCGTTGCCCGCCAGATCGGTCACATTCAGCATCGCCAGAGCCGGATGGAACGAGCGAAGTTTCTGGCCGTCGTAGACCAAAACTCCGCGCTTGCGGGTTCCGATCAGCAATTGCCCCGAGCTCAGAGGCAGTATCGACGTAATCGAGCGCGCCGCGGCTTCAGCTGGAAGTATCTGGCGAAAATCCTGGCCGTTGAACGCCAGGACACCATCCGACTCTGTGACGATCAGTAGCTCTGGCTCCCGGGCATCGCGCAAAACAGCTGTGGTCATGCGCACCAGAGGCGAGGAGGGGAGCTCTTGTCCGGGACGATAATGCTTGAGCAACACTCCGTGGCTGTCGTACCGCAGCAGGCCTGAGGCGCCGCAAAGATAAAAATCGCTTTGAAAAACCGCGGCCCCGGAAAATGCTGCCGGAGCGTTGATCGATTCAAAGCTGTTGCTGAGCGGTGTAAGCTTATTTACGGAAAAGCGCAAATCCGCTTGCGCTTGAACATCCACCCGGGCGGAGCGTAAAGCCTGCCGTGCCTGCCAGTAAACCAGTCCTGCTCCGGACAAACCCAGGAGCAGCACGCAGGCCAGCACATACCGCCAACGCAATCGGCGAAGGAATTTCATTTGGCTTGAAGATGAGAATATACATCTCAACCTGTCCGCCCCGGCAAGGTTAGAGAATTTTTTCCATTCTCTCTTCAGCCATCCATGCCCGCTCATGTGCCGCTCCACGCCTGCACATTGCAAGACCGCGGCCAGCTACGTTTTTACTAAATGGCGCAAGGTTGCGCGGGCTACCCAACATCCATCGCGTGTCAAAACATAGACACGCGTGTCGCGCCATAGACGCTAAACCACAAAATACTTCGCCTGCGGATGGTGCACAATGATCGCCGAGGTCGATTGTTCCGGCTCCATATGGAAACCGCTGGTCAACCTCACTCCGATCGTCTCTTCCGGCTTCAGCAGCGCGAACAATTTGGTCTGGTCCTCAAGGTTCGGGCATGCTGGATAGCCAAACGAGTACCGCGATCCGCGATACTTCTGGTGAAACAGGTCGCTCAGGCGGGGCGCATCATCCCGGGCGATTCCCAGCTCTTCCCTGATCTGCTTATGAAACAGCTCAGCCAGCGCCTCCGCGGTCTCCACGCTCAGGCCATGCAGGTAGAGGTACTTGGTGAATTCACCCGCGTCAAACAGCTTCTTGGTCTCCTCTGACGCACGGCTGCCAATCGTGACCACCGATAAACCGATCACATCAAACTGCCCGGAAGCCTTGGGTACGAAGAAATCAGCAATCGAAAGCTTGCGCCCTTCACGCTGCCGTGGGAAGGTGAATCGCGCAATCACGTTGCGCGTTTCCGGCATGTCATAGAGCAGCACATCGTTGCCATCGGCATGGCAGCCAAAATAGCCGTACACCACCTTTGGCTCAAACCAGCCCTGCTCGATTACTTCTTTTTGCAGCTCTAACAGCACGGGGATGTACTTTTCTTCCACCAGCCGAAGGTAATCCGCCTGCGAAGCCG
>DASTPO010000345.1:0-3373 GCA_035762225.1 Candidatus Angelobacter sp. | reverse complement strand
GAGCAACTGCCCCAGGCTGGTGGCAGTGAACTGGCAAACATGGGCGCGAGTCCCCAGGCCATGTTTTCGCGCGGCTGCCAGAACTTTTGCTGACTGTTCCGGCGAGAAAGCTCCGCGCTCACAAAACACATCAACGTACTGTGCCAGCTTTCTCTTTGCGGCCAGGGGAATCATTTCTTCGCAGACCTTGCGCACATATTCATCGGCACGGCCCGCGAATTCCTGCGGGACAACATGCGCCGCCAGCAAGGTGGGGACCACCGTTCCCGGCCAGTGGCGAGCCGCATCCCGGATCGCTTCCAGCGATTTGATCTCATCTTCGGTGGTCAGCCCGTAGCCAGATTTAGCTTCCAGCACGCTGGTTCCCTGCTTCAGCATGGCGTCGAGAGCTTTAAGCACCTTTTTGCTTAGCTCTTCGCGACTCGTTTTTCGCAGCCCGGCAACGCTCGATCGAATGCCGCCGCCCGCGGCTGCGATCTCTTCATAGCTTGCGCCGCCAATTCGCTTTTCAAAATCTACCAGCCGCGGACCACTGAAAGCCGGGTGTGTGTGGCAATCGATCAACCCAGGGACGACGACGCGCCCCTGGCAATCCAACTCTCTGACTTTCCTGCGATTTTTTTTCAGCCAGGGATCGCGCAGGACAGCGCTTTCGGGGCCCGCCGCCAGGATCTTTCCTCCGGCGCAAAGCACCGCCGCATCTTCTATCAGGGCAATATCTTTGAGCGCCGAGCCGCGTCGTGGCGCAGATCCGCCGCGCAGCGTAAGCAGCTGGCCGATGTTGGTTATCAGAAGATAAGGATTGGCTGTTTTTGTCGTCAAATGGAAACTTTCGAACACGCGTGCTGCCCTTCGTGTCCTTTGTGGTTAAGCTCCCTGCATCGGCACCTTTACGCCTTTTTTCTCCGCGAAGCGCTCAGCCTCTTCATACCCCGCGTCCACGTGTCGGGCCACGCCGATTCCAGGATCGTTGGTCAGCACGCGCTCAATGCGCCTGGCCATAGCTTCTGTACCGTCGGCGACGGTGACCTGACCGGCATGTAGAGAGTACCCAATGCCCACGCCGCCGCCGTTATGGATCGATACCCAGCTTGCGCCGCTGGCGGTGTTGAGCAGAGCGTTGAGAAGAGGCCAGTCGGCCACGGCATCGCTGCCATCCTTCATGCTCTCGGTCTCGCGATAGGGCGAGGCCACCGAGCCGCAATCCAGATGATCGCGCCCGATCACGATTGGCGCCTTGATCTTGCCTTTCTTCACCAGATCATTCATGGCCAGGCCAAATTCAGCGCGTTCGCCGTAGCCCAGCCAGCAGATGCGAGCCGGCAGCCCCTGAAACTTGATGCGCTTGCGCGCCAGATTGATCCAGCGGCTCAGGATCCGGTTTTGGGGAAACATCTCCAGCACCAGATCGTCGGTCACGGCAACGTCGGCCGGATCGCCCGAGAGCGCCACCCACCGGAATGGGCCGCGGCCTTCGCAGAATAACGGACGAATGTATGCAGGCACAAAGCCGGGAAAGTCGTACGCGTCTTTCACGCCGCGCTGGTGCGCAAATGTCCGGATGTTGTTGCCGTAATCGAAGGTTACGCTGCCCATCTTCTGCAGGCGGAGCATGCCCTCAACGTGCCGCGCCATGGCGTCGAGCGATTTTTCCAGATAGGCCTTGGGATCGCTTTTGCGCAGCGCCAGCGCCTGTTCGAGCGACATGCCATTGGGCACGTAACCGTTCAGTGGATCGTGGGCTGAAGTCTGGTCGGTGAGAATGTCGGGCAGCACGCCGCGGTCAGCCAGTTCAGGTATCACGTCGGCGCAGTTGCCGACCAACCCGACCGATACTGCTTCCTTCTTGCGTACGGAATTTTTCAGGATGCGCAGCGCTTCATCCAGATTGTTGACCATGAAGTCGCAATAACCGGTTTTGAGGCGCTTCTTGATGCGCTCCGCGTCCACGTCAATACCCAGGAAGCACGCGCCCGCCATGGTCGCAGCCAGGGGCTGAGCGCCACCCATGCCGCCCATGCCGCCGCTCACCACCAGTTTTCCAGCCAGATCGCCGCCAAAGCTTTTTTCCGCCGCCGCGGCAAACGTTTCAAACGTCCCCTGGACAATCCCCTGCGAGCCGATATAGATCCATGAGCCCGCGGTCATCTGGCCGTACATCATCAGTCCGGCGCGCTCCAGCTCGTTGAACTTCTCCCAGTTGGACCAATGGCCGACAAGGTTTGAGTTGGCGATCAGCACGCGAGGCGCGTATTCATGCGTCTTGAAGACGCCCACCGGCTTGCCCGACTGCACCAGCAGCGTCTCATCGTTTTCCAGGGACTTGAGCGAAGCCAGAATCGCTTCCAGGCATTGCTGATTGCGCGCGGCCTTGCCAGTGCCACCATAGACCACCAGATCACGCGGGCGCTCGCCCACCTCGTCATCCAGGTTGTTCATGAGCATGCGCATGGCGGCTTCCTGGGGCCATGCCTTGCACGTGAGCTCGGTGCCGCGCGGCGCCTTGAGAGGCGGAAGATGGGTTGCCTGAATTTCCGTATCGACTGGCATACCGAAATGGTAGCAGGATTGGACCGGGCGGGTTCTGGATTTTAGTCGATGAAATTACTAATTTTGCCTTACCAAGTGCTGTACGCGGTGCCTTCAGTACTGGTCAGGCTGGAGCCGCTCTTCACGTCGGAAATTCCAGGTTCTGTCTGATCGATGCTTTCCGTAACGTTTTCCATCACGGTCTGCCAGGAGTCAGAGGCATGGGTGAACGGGTCTTTTGGGATCGCGTGGAGATAGCCGGCGGTGACGATATCGTCCAGCGCCTGCGGCGCCTTGCCCTTGTCCTGAGTATATTGGTCGATGGCGACGCGCATGTTGTAGAGGTCTTCCTTCAACACAGCTTCATTGGCGTGCACAATATGAGTTTTGTAGATCGGCACCATGACGCCGGTCAAAATGAGGATCATCGCGCATACGATGATCAGCTCGATCAGCGTAAAGCCGCGTTGCCGCCGGTTTGTAGATGAACGAACCATACTCTACCAGTCCTTATACTTGGTGCCATTCAAACCAGTCCCGGTGGACTTGGTGTAAACATCGAACACGTTCTGGCCGCCCCAGGAATCCGACTGCGGATCATCCTGCATGGAGCGCAGGCCCCAGTCGGTGTTGCCGGTCATGGGATCGACCGGAACGTGACGCAAAAAACGCAGCTTCTTACCGCCATTCACCTCAACGCCATTCACCAGGGTATCCAGGTCGGGCGGATATCCTTCCGTGCCCAGCTTGATCTGGAAGGCGTTCTTATCCGCGGCGTCCTTGTAGCGATCGATGGCGGTGCGCATCTCCCAGAGGTCGCGCCGCAATTCCACTTCGCGCTGCC
>DASTPO010000344.1:0-3166 GCA_035762225.1 Candidatus Angelobacter sp. | reverse complement strand
CAGGCAGCGGCAAAACCACGCTGCTGAATGCTCTTTCCAGTTTCATTTCCGACCGCGAACGCATCGTGAGCATTGAAGATTCAGCCGAACTGCAAATGCAGCAACCGCATGTGGTGAGGCTGGAATGCCGCCCTCCCAACGTGGAAGGCAAGGGCGCGGTCCGGCAGCGTGAGCTTGTGATCAACGCGTTGCGTATGCGCCCTGATCGCATTGTGGTGGGCGAAGTGCGCGGCGGCGAAGCGCTCGACATGTTGCAGGCCATGAACACCGGCCACGACGGTTCGCTGACCACGATTCATGCCAATAATCCGCGCGACGCAATCGCCCGTCTACAAACCATGTCCTTGATGGCGGAAATTAACCTGCCAGACAAAGCCATTCGCCAGCAGATTGCATCGGCCGTTTCGGTCATTGTGCAGGTGGCGCGTCTGAGTGACGGCTCGCGCCGTGTCACACAAATATCCGAAGTCACCGGCGTCGGCGACGACATGGTCACGCTCCAGGACATTTTCGTGTTTGACCGTCTCGGCATCGGCCCGAACAATCGCGTGCTGGGACGCTTCCGCGCCACAGGGCTGCGGCCTTTATTTACGGAACGCTTAAAAGCCTCAGGGATCCAGCTTTCCCGTGACCTATTTGAGCATGTTTGCGAGGTTTAGCCATGACGATTGTAAGCATCTTTTTTATCGTTTTGATCGCCGCTTTCGCCGTGGTGGCTCTGCTCACCGAACCGTCAAAAACTGACAAGCTCATCCACTCCCGGCTGGTTTCTCTGGATCGCAGCGCGGATTCCCCATCGGGCAATGATGGACCAAGCATCGTAAAAGAGGTCACTTTCAGTACAGTCCCGGCGTTTGATAAGTTCCTGCGGCACAACCGCCTGGCTGTTGGCCTGCATTTGATGATTGAACAATGCGACGTGAAATGGACTGTCGGGCAGGTAGTGATCATTACTCTGTTGCTCATATGCGTGGGCGCTGCTCTGGGCAACTGGTGGATTGCGCCCGGACTATTAGGCTGGCTTCCGGGGCTGGCGCTGGGATTTGTGCCGTATCTGTACCTGCTGCAGAAGCGCGCGCGGCGTTCACGGCGTTTCGCGGAACTGCTTCCGGAAGCGATTGATCTGATGTCGCGCGGCCTGCGCGCCGGCCAGGCGCTGCCGGCAACCATAGAAACCATCGCCAGGGAATGTGATGACCCATTGCGCGCGGAGTTTCGCCGGGCCGCTGATGAGCAGAGCTTCGGCCTGCCATTCCGCGAGGCCATGCTTAACCTCAGCCGCCGTATGCCAGTCCCCGATTTACAGTTCCTGGTGACCGCCATTCTGGTGCAAAAGGAAACGGGCGGCAACCTGGCGCAAATTCTCGACAAGACTTCGCAGGTTCTGCGCGAGCGCATCCGCGTGATCGGCCAGATGCGGATTCGCACCGCCCAGGGTCGCCTGACCGGAGCAGTGCTGATGGGGCTTCCATTTGTCATTTTTATCGGCATGAACGTTTTAAATCCCGGCTATGGCAAGGGACTTTTTGAAACGCCCCTGGGGCAGAAGATGGTGACCTATGCCGCGATCATGATGGCGATTGGAATAGTGATGATACGCAAAATTGTGAATGTCAGGTTTTGAGGAGGCGTAATGCTTATCTTTTTGATTTCAGCTGCCGTTACGGTGTTCCTCCTTGTTATTGCCGTACTCGTGATGCTGACCGGCAACGACCCGGTGGAAGCCCGGTTGATGGAAGTTTCGGCATTCACAGCGCCTGAGGCCGGCACGCTGATCGCAGCCACGCCCAGCACTGGATTGGCGCGGCTCGCTGCCCAAATCATGGGCATCTTCAATCCGTTTCGCGGGTTGGTTTCCGGCTTTGACCAGGACCTCGCGTACAAGCTCACGCTCGCCGGTTTTCGCAAGCCGGAACATATGGAAATATTCACCGCCGTAAAACTTCTGCTGCCGGTGGTGGGGATCGTGGTGGGAACTTTCTTCGCCAGCAACATGGTAACTGCTGTGCTGGTCGGAGCCATCGCGGGTTTTTTCCTCCCCGATCTTGTTCTCTCGCGCCTGGTGACTCGCCGCCAGACCAATATCCGCATGGCCCTGCCTGATGCGCTCGATTTGCTGGTGATCTGCATGGAAGCCGGACTTGGCATTGACCAGGCGATGGTGCGGGTGGGCGAGGAGATGGCAGTCACTGCGCCCAGCCTGGCGGAAGAATTCCAGATCATCAACCGCGAGCAACGCGCCGGAAAGCCGCGTTTGGATGCATGGCGCAGCATGGCGGAGCGCCTGGATATTGAGTTTGTCCGGCAGTTTGTCACCATGCTGGTGCAGACCGAGCGCTTCGGAACGCCCATAGCTCATGCACTCGGCGTTTTCGCTGACACGTTGCGTTCCCGCCGCATGCAGTCGGCCGAGGAAATCGCGGCCAAGACCGGAGTGAAACTTCTTTTCCCTCTGGTGCTGTTCATCTTCCCCAGCATCTTCGTGGTATCGCTGGGGCCTGCGATTATCAACCTGCAGAAAATGTTCCAGGACCTTGCCAAGTAAATTTATGCGACTCCGAAACAAGACGGTGCGCGCGGTCAACACAACCAGGGGAACGGTGCTGGGGGAAGGCATACGTGTGGCCGATACCGGCTTGAGCAGGATGATCGGCCTGCTGGGTGAACGCAAACTTTCACCCGGAGATGGACTGCTGATTGTGCCCTCGCAGGGAGTACACACCTGGGGAATGATGTTTCCCATCGACATTTTAGTGCTCGATAGCAACTGGAATGTGCTGGCCCTGCGGCGTCGTATGCGCCAGTTCAGAATGACGCGGATCTTCTGGAAGGCAGCGGCCGTGCTGGAACTTCCTTCCGGCATGCTGGATTCCACCGCCACGGCAATCGGCGACGCTCTAACGTTTGATCGCGTGGAAGCATCCGCGCAATGAGGAAAGATTATGTGGTTGCGAAATTTGATTCGCCGGCAACGGCATGACGAGGGACAAAGCCTCCTGGAAACGGCAATCGCCATGCCGCTCTTGCTGGGAATTGCCTTCAATCTCATCAATCTTGGCTACTTCTGGTTTGTGGTCCTGAGTCTGGCGGCAGCGCCGCGCCAGGGTGTGCAGTACTCCACACAGGGTGGTGCGTCCATCACTACAGCAGTGGTGCCAAGCGCATC
>DASTPO010000343.1:0-4259 GCA_035762225.1 Candidatus Angelobacter sp. | reverse complement strand
TCACCAACTCCACACCAGGCGGCTACGATCACCTCAGGATCGGCCGCGATAACGGCATCTTCAGTGGTCTGTTTGCCGGGCTCGCCGAAAAAGCGTCCACCGGCGGCTTCTACCAGTTCGGCCACCCAGGTCTGGGAGAGGATCAGCGGCTTGCCCCACTCTTCGCAATAGACCAGCGGCTTATCCGCGCCTGCGGTTTTCTCCCGAACTGACGAGATCTCCTGCTGCATATGCTCCACCACGCCCAGACCGCAGTGCTCCGCCTCGCCCGGCACTTCAGAACCAGCCACTCTGGCGATCATCAGAATATCTTTGTAAACATCCTCCAGGCTCCGTGGCGCCAGGCCCAGAAAAGCAATGCCGCTCTTGATAATTTCAGCCACTGACTCCATGCGGTAAGGGACGGAGGCGATCACCAGGTCCGGCCTGGCTGCCAGGACCTGCTCCGCTTTTGCCGACCAGGAATCCTCCACAATGGCGCAGCCGTTCGCGCGAACTTGAGGACAAATATCCTCACAATATTTGGTGCAGGCTACCAGCCGATGGAGCAGGCCCAGATCTCGCAGCGTTACCGTCACGCTGGGCTGGAGCGAGACGATTCGCTGCGGCATGCGGTTTTCTGGCATGATTGAATTATAGCCAGAGCGATCCCGTGGCCTACTCCGAGCGCGTTCTTGACCATTTCGAGCATCCCCGCAACGTGGGCGAACTGCCTTCGCCTGATGCCGAGGTCCGCCTCGAGCATCCCGTTTGCGGTGACATCATGAGTCTGGCGATAAAGCTGGGCGGCGGCCGCATTGAGCAGGTTCGATTTCGAACCCGCGGTTGTGTTGCTTCCATCGCTGCGGGCTCTTGTCTCACGGAACTCATCCAGGGCAAATCTCCGGCTGAAGCCGGTGCGCTCCAGCGCGAGCAGCTGCTGGAGGCGCTGGGCGGCCTCCCCAATGCTTCAGTCCACGCTACTCACCTGGCCATGGATGCCCTGGCCCAACTGCTCTCCAAACTGAAGAATGACTGATTTGCCTCGCTTCCAAAGGCACACCTTTAGCTCTGGAGCAGGAGAGACTTTCCAATTCCCAGGCAATTCATCCCATCCCGTGGTTGGATTTCCCGTAGCAATTGCAGCCACTTAGGCAACGGGCATTCCTGCCGTTACTCTCTTATATAAATCTGCTGTGTGTGTTCCTGGATTAGCGGTACAATACCTCACCAAGTGCCGCCAGCCCAGGCGAGTGAGAGAAAAAGATGAATAGGCCGTTCGCGACATTACTGCTGGTGCTATCCACGTTCGCGGCCCCTTCTCCCTCCGTCAATGGAATCAAAATCGTCACCAGGCAGGTGACCGGCGGCTTTACCGATACCCGGACCGAATATCTTGCCGGCGACCGTTTGCGCAATGAATGGCAATCCCAGATGCGCGACCGCACCGGCCCGCCCATGGCCACCATCATTCTTCGCGGCGACCGTGACCGCGTTTTCGTGCTCGACCTGCAGGCGCATGAATACACCAGCTATGAAACTGGGCATGGCGCAGGCTCGGGCATCCGGCCCCATCCAACGGTGGATTCGGGCGGAGTTCTGCAAATCAAGATTGAGAATGTCGATACCGGGGAGCGCAAAGAGATGTTTGGCCGCGTGGCCCGGCACATTATCACGCGTGAGCAACGCATTGCCGGCCCCGGCGCCTGCTCCAAGCCTTCACAGAGCGAAACCGATGGCTGGTACATTGACGGATCTATTCTGCCCGGATGGCGGCAGCAGAAAAGCAATCTTGACGTGGTTGTGGCCACGGAGATGTCCGCGGGCTCCCGCGACAAATGCTTCAACAAGATGGACAAGATTGAGGTCCACCGCACCGGCGTTGAAACCGGTTTTCCTGTCAAGGTGATCACCACCATGAGCAGTGACGTCACCGAGGCTGACGGATCGCATCACTCCCTTTCCTCAACCTGGGGCTCGGAAGTCATGGAACTCAAAGAAGGTCCGCTGGAGCTGACTTTATTTGACGTGCCCGCGGATTTCCACCGCGTGGACGTGCTCAAGAGCTGGGCTGCTCCGCCGCCGCGCGAGCTTACCGGCTGGGAGTGGTTCAAAGAGAGAGTTCAGGAATTCTTCCACTAAACTCTCCCAACCTTTCAGGAAAAGACTTGGCAGGCGCTTCCGGCGCGATCCTCTAGTGTGTCTTGTTGTCCCTTGTCGTCTGCCTGGTCCCCTCCGGCCAGAACACCTGCCAGCCTTTCTCCAGCGCCAGCTTTTCCAGGTCAGGATTAGGGTTCACTGCGAATCCGTGGCGCGCAATCTCCAGCATGTCGGCGTCAAACATTGAGTTGCCGAAACAGATGTCCACGGGCTTCCCGATGACCTCTTCAATGGCCTTCGCCTTATGCGGCCCGCTGGGCACGCGGATCAGGCGGTCCGTGGCGCAGCCATCTTCCAGATGCACGCACGCGGCCAGGACGCGGCTGCCGCGAATGCCAAAACGCTTCACTCCTTCGCGCACGACCCAGTCATTGGTGGAAGATACCGCCCACACCTCGCATCCGATCGAGGGTAATTCCCGCACCAGCCGCAGCATCTCGGGAAAAATACGCTGCTCCACCACGCTCGAAAAGAATTCCTCCGCCGCTTCCTGAAGGGTCTGCATCGGAATGCCGGCATGGATGGTGACCATTTCGCCGCACATGGTGTCTTCATCCACCTTCCCGGCTTTGTAATCGCGATACCGCGCCGCGGCCGGCTGGGCAACGGTTTCGGGAAGGAGACCGCGCTCGATTTCCCAATAAAAGAAGTCCGCGCCGGAGTCTCCGCTCCACAGCGTTCCGTCGCAGTCGAACACGGCAATGTGGGGACGCAAAGCAAGCACGGAATCGGCAAATTTCTGGTTTTTGCTGGAAGTTGTATCTGGTCTCAAATGAGAGTTCCCTGGGTAAGTTTTTGAAAATCTTCCGGCGTGTCCACGTTGGCGATGACCAGCGGGTCGGCGACAGGAAGATATTTTATGTGCCGCTGGTTGGCGTGCTCCACGTCCCGGGCGGAACTGTTAACCGGAGCGCGCAAAAACGCCTCAATCATCTCGCGCCCAATCACGTACGGATGGCCGTGCTTCGCGGCAAATTCCGGCACCATCGCCCACGTCTGCTCGTCGCTCGCAAGAAAGGCCGCTTTTATCTGCCGCACCGTTGCGGCTTCTGCCGCCGGACGGTCCACCAGCGTAATAATCGCGCCGTCACGCCCGCGGTGGAGCACCTCCCGCAAGCCTACCTGCAGCGAGCTGAATTGGCCCCGCTGCGGGTCGGGATTTACCACCATGAACGCTGCATGCGCGTCTACCGTCGGCTCGAGTGTGGGCGCATTGGCCCCGGCCACCACAATCACCAGGTCGGTTGCTGGTTGCAGCGCGCGAATCCCCGCGGAAAGGAACGTGCCTTCGCGCCAGGGCAGAAGCGCCTTGTCGCGCCCCATGCGGGAGGACGCCCCCGCTGCCAGGATCACGCCCGCGAATGAAGGTGAGAGAGGCATCTTAGATTTGCTTGAGTATCTCTGCCGCTTTCGCGCTCTTCATATGCGGCAGAGCGGTAGCGGAGTTGCGCCGGATGGCGATCAGCTCGGCCACAATCGCCACGGCAATCTCTTCCGGCGTGATGGCGCCAATGTCGATCCCCACGGGCGCGTAGACGCGCGCCAGCTTGTCCGCGGCGATGCCTTCTTTTTCCAATTCCTTGTAAATCGCGATGGTTTTGCGCTGCGAGCCGATCATGCCGATATAGCGCGCCGGGGTCTCCGCCGCCCAGCGCAGCACGCGCATGTCGTCGCGATGGCCGCGCGTGACAATCACGATGTAGGAAGCGTCGTTCGGCGCCAGTTGCGCCGTTACTCGTTCGTACTCGTCGGCGTAGATATCGCGGGCATCAGGAAAGCGCTCACGGTTGGCGTAGCTCTCGCGGTCGTCGGTTACGACCACATCAAAGCCGGCGAGCCGCGCAACCTTATACAGGCTCCAGGCCACGTGGCCCGCGCCAAAAATATACAGCGTGGATACCGCCAGCACCGGCTCCACAAACACTTCCAGCGTGCCGCCGCAGACCAGCCCGGTATCGTATTTGGGATTGTTATTCAGATCGAAGTGCAGCGTTTGCGGCTTCTCGGTCTTCATGGCTTCGCGCGCCGCTTCCCACACCTCGGCCTCGACGCAGCCGCCGCCAATCGTCCCGACGATGGTCCCATCATCGCGCACCAGCATCTTGGCCGACTCAAACGAG
>DASTPO010000342.1:0-3349 GCA_035762225.1 Candidatus Angelobacter sp. | reverse complement strand
CCTGGCGGAGCAGGAAGTGGGCCAGCTGATTGGCGCGGGCATTCAACTCGGCATAGCTAAGCTGCTGGCCTTCAAACACCAAAGCAACGTTATCCGGCGTACGCTCCGCCCGCTGCTCAAATAGCTCATGCAGAAGCTCAGTTCGATAGGGAACAGCGGTGTTGTTCCATACGTTGGTTAACTGATTGCGTTCGGTTTTATCCAGGATTCGGATTTCACCCAGAGCAGATGCTTCTCCGGCGGCAAGCGAGTTGAGCAACAAGTGAAGATGCTTAGCAAGCCGATCGACTGCTGGCTCGGTAAAGCGGGCAGTATCGTGGACCAATTGCAGCTGGAGTTCGGTTCCCGGCGTGGCGACAAGAACCAGGGGATAGTTGGAGCGTTCCTGGCATTGAATCTCCAATACTTTAACGCTGCCATGAGCCTGCTTGAGGTTATCCAGGGGATAGTTCTCAAATACCACTAGACTTTCAAACAGCGGAGTGCCGCGAGGCACCTGGCTAGAACCCTGAATTTCAACCAGAGAGCTGTACTCAAATTGCCGGCTCAAAGCCTGCTTCGCCTGGAAGTCGCGGAGCCATCTGCCAACAGGCTGCTCTGGATTCAAGTCCGCGCGTACCGGCAAGGTGTTAATAAAGAGGCCGATCATCTGATCCGCGCCGGTAAGATCCGCTGGACGGCCTGAGACAGTGGCGCCAAACACTACATCAGTTTTTGCGCCATACCGGCCTAGAAGGAGGGCCCATGCTGCCTGCACCAAAGTGTTGACTGTGACCTGCTGCCGGCGGGCAAACATTTGCAGCTGCCCTGTCTCCTTGCGGCTGAGTGTAATCTGGCGAGATTGATGGCTCGAAGGCCCAGAAGGCGTTGAGATTGCAATGGGCAGGGGCGTTGGCTCGGTAAAGCCCTCAAGGAGGCTGAGCCAGTGAACATCTGCCTTGAGTGAGTCACGAGACCGCAACCAGGCGATATAGTCGCGGTACGGGCGCGGCTGTGGAAGGCGCAGTGTGGCGCCAGCCCGAAAACTTTCGTAGTGTTGCAGAACTTCAGCAACCACAATCGGCATGCACCAGCCGTCGAGCAGCAGGTGGTGAAAACTCCACAGGAAAATCCAACGGAGATCGGAGATGCGAATCAACTTCAGACGCATCAAAGGCGGCTGATTTAGTTCGAATCCGCGATGGCGCTCCTGCTCAACCAATTCCGCTGTCCGGAATTTTCTGGAATCTTCATCAAGTTGGCGCCAATCAAGAATCTCATATGGCAACACCAGGTTCTTATGGACCACCTGCACGAAGCCGACTTTGTTGGTCCACTTAAAGGCGGTCCTTAGGGCCGCGTGACGAGCCATGGTGGTCTGCCATGCGCGCTGAAATGCCATAACGTCGAGATCGGCTTCCAGCTTGCACATTACCTGAAGATGGTAATCGTCGGGAACGTCGGCCTTATAAAAGGAGTGGAACACCATTCCTTCTTGAAGTGGGGTCAACGGATAGAAATCTTCAATATTCTCAAGTTCGTGTGACATAGGAAGACTTTTCTTGTGCGGGGGAGTTGTTAGTCAGCGATCAATTCTTTGAGCGACGCAATGGTGGCGCGGTCCCATCCGAATTCGTCGAGGCCTGATGCTGTGTCGCCCTCGAGCAACAGGCATGCATGAATGGTGTCCAGCAATGATTGTTGGTAAAAGCTGCTGAAAGTCTCGATGGAATCGGGCTGGTGCAGGCCCCGGCTGAATGTAAATTCCACGTTCAACTTCTGGTATCGGATGCCAGCTGTGATATCAATGAGATGGGCGCGTAAAGACCGGGGATCGTGCTGTGGCCCAGTGCTCTCTGGTGCGATTCGCCAGTCACTGCCAGTGCTCCGCAAAGCCTCGTCGAGCTGGCCAAGATAGTTGAAGCTCAACTGAGGCTGGCGAAGCCGTTCTGCAGGAGTATTTTCATTAGAACTGGCGGATTCACGCATCGGCGCATTGGCAATTTGTTCGCGTCGTGCAATACGAACTTTATCGCGGGTCGAATGGATACAATCTGTCAGACTTCCGCCGCATTCCAGAAGGATCGGGCAAATTGCGGTGAACCAACCGACGGTTTGCGACAAATCGATCCCGAGGGTGTTATCGCGCCCGTGCCCTTCAAGATTAATCGCAAGCCGTGGCTGGCCGGTCCAGAGCATGAAAGCCTGCGACAGCGCGGTCAGCAGGACGTCTTCGATCGAGCTGCGCTGTTCCTTCGAGACGTGGTTCAGAAGCTCGCGGGTTTTTTCCTCGCTCAATTCAAAGCCGAGCGTATCTGCGGAATCTTCAGAATTCAGGCCGTGCTGGAAATCGACTGGGATCTGAGGGATGCCATCGCGGGTCGTGCTGTCCCAATCTTCCTTCGCGGCCTGACGATTCGCTTCGTCCTCGGTATGTTTGCCGACTTGTTCAGTCCATCCGGCAAATGAAAGAGGCCTGATACCCAGATTGGCTGGCGCACCGGAAAGAACCTGGGTGTATGCGCGCCATAAGTGGTCGGCAAGGATGCTCCATGACACCGTATCAACGATGAGGTGATGACAAATCATCAGCAGTCGGCCACCGCTTCCGCCTGCATCCATCAGGACAACACGGAAGGCCGGTCCATTTTCGATGTCAAGCGTGGCTTGCGCGGCAGCTGCCGCCTGTTCGATCGAGCTCTGTAATTGCGATTCCGGGATCTGAGATAAATCGACATATTGAAGCTTGCTTTCATGTTGATCGACGATCCGCTGCCGCCACCCTCCCGGCGTGCGGATAAACCGCGTGCGCAATGCGCTGTGATGTCCAGCCACTGCGTCAATTGCCTTTTCGAGTGAAGCACGATCGAGCACTTGCGCTGTCGCGATCATCACTGACTGGTTCCAATGGTTAGCTTCATGCCTATTAAAAAACCATTGCTGCGCTGGCGCGAGGGCAACCATTCCACTTGGCTCAGGATAGCTCTGGGGAATGACTTGGCCACCAGCTTCGATTGCCCCAGCCAATTCTGCAATGGTCTGATGCAGGAACAGGTCCTTGGTGGTGCAAGAGAGTCCTGCCCGCTGAGCTTGCGCGGCCACCCGAATGCTGAGAATGGAGTCGCCGCCGAGTTCGAAGAAGTTGTCATGAACGCCGACCCGTTCCACGCCCAGTACCTGGGCCCAGATGTTGGCCAGAATCTCTTCGACCGGATTATCGGGAGCCTGGTAGGCGGTGGCCAGATCGGGTGTGCCGTCGATGGCGGGCAGGGCCTTGCGGTCGATCTTGCCGTTGGGCGTCAAGGGCAGACGGTCCAGCACCAGGATCGAAGCCGGAATCATGTAATCGGGCAGACGTTGTTGCAGCTGC
>DASTPO010000341.1:0-27440 GCA_035762225.1 Candidatus Angelobacter sp. | reverse complement strand
TTCCTCCTCGCTTGCGGAGCTTCTCTGGCCCGCGGCCAGCAAAAGGAGGTTCACATAGGAGTGCTGGGGCTTTTCCATCCCCGCGAAGTCCTGGTTTCGTCGATACCGGGAGCACCGCTGGATTGCTTTGCGGGAGCAGATCGCTGGCCGGTTCGAGAGCCGATGCCGGTGAGGCTGGATGGCGCATCAATACGGATTTCAAGCGGCGATCGCAACTTCCCAGGACCACTCATGTGCGACAACGGGCAGGGCGGCCCTACCGATTTCATCGTGGCGGTTCCAGGAAAAATCTCGCGCCGTTATGCAGGCACGCTGCAAGTAGAGCCTCGAACCAGTGAACTCATCGTCATTGTTGCCATGGGCATGGAAATTGCTGTTGCGTCGATTGTTGCCGCGGAGAGTCCACCCCATGCGCCCATGGAGTCGCTCAAGGCGCAGGCTGTGGCAACGCGCTCGTTTCTTATGGCGGGAAAGGGCAGGCACATGAGTTTTGATTTTTGCGATACCACCCACTGCCAGTTTCTGCGCTCGCCTCCTCCGCCAGCAAGCCACGCGTTCCAGGCCGCCTTGGCCACTCAAGGATTGGTTCTCGCGTACCGCGATACGGTGTTCGCGGCGATGTACAGCGCGAGTTGCGGCGGTCGAACCCATTCGCTGGAAGAGCTTGGGATCGCGGCGCGCGGCTACCCGTACTTCGCTGTGCGCTGCGACTACTGCCATCGGCATCCGGAAAAATGGGTGGTTGAGATCAGCAAAGCCGATGCAGCCACTTTATCGGGAACTGAAGAGTCGCGTCTGAAGCTTGCGCGCAAGCTGGGATGGAGGAGCGTTCCTGGCAATTCCTATTCATCCCATGCTGCAGGCGGCTCTGTTGTGCTGGAAGGATCAGGCGTGGGGCACGGCATCGGGCTGTGCCAGCGTGGCGGTGCGGATATGGCGCGCAAAGGCGCGTCATTCCAGCAGATTCTTGAACATTATTATCCCAACACCACTCTTCGGCAGTATTAACTCCCGAGCTTCTGCTGCATCGCTTTGACATAACTGTCGATCGTTGCGGTGTGTCCCATGATGAAGCGGGATACGAAGCGAAACAGCGGGTTGTAAACCTCGCCGTCTTCGGTGATAGTCAGCGAGCAGCCTGAGTCTGAGGGAGCAAGATCGTACGTCCATGTCCCGCCAAAGGGAAGTTTGGGATCGGCGATTCGCACCACCAGCCGCCGCGGAGCGGAGGACTCCACGGTTTCATACGTGATGGTTTGCCCATGCTTGTCGGTCTCACGCCACATGCGGTGGCCGTCATGCGGAGGAAGGTCCTGGTAATTGGTGATGTCGGGTCGCCAGTTGGGCGGTCCGGAGATAAGATTCCAGACGACTTCAACACGCTGATGCAATGAAACCGTGCGTGAGACGTGATGTTTCTGCGGGAGCAGCGCGCCGATGAGAACGATGATCAGCACGATAGCAACAAGCGACAACACAATGATCAGCAGCCATTTCACATCAGCCTACTTTCGGGCGCATCTTCAGATTGCTTTTGGTGGATAGCATTATATTGTGGCAGGCAGGCCGGGAAATACTAAACGACCTTGGGCCGCTGCATCACGGGAGCCCGTTGCTATAATCCAGTTCTCGGAAACCACTAAGAAATCAAGGACTCGGGAATGAATGTTCTGAAGAAGTTTGAACCAACGGCCTACGCCGTTTTGCGGATCGTCTTTGGCTTTCTTTTTGCCTGCCATGGCGCGGGTAAAATCTTTGGCTTTTTTGGGCAGGCGAGGCCGCATGAGGTTTTGGACTGGACCGGCGCCGGCATTGAACTCATTGGCGGAGTGCTCATCCTGTTGGGCCTGATGACGCATCTCGCGGCATTCATCGCCAGCGGCGAAATGGCGGTTGCTTACTTCATGGTCCACCAGCGTCACAGTTTCTTCCCTATTGTGAATCATGGTGAACTGGCGGTGATTTATTGCTTTGTTGCTCTCTTCATCGCGTGCAGGGGCGCCGGCAAGTGGGGCGTGGATAAGGGCTGATCGTCGCTCATTCGCTTACCGCCCGGTATTTTGGTGAGGAAGCGGCTCTGAAGCGATCCAACGCGAGACGCAGCTGCTGCAAGGCCTCTCGCACTGACTCCGTTAACGTACCCACGCCGATTCGGAATCGTTCAGGATCAGAGAAAAAGCTGCCGGGTACCACTGAGGTTTCAAAGTCCTCGCGCAACACGCGGCAAAATTCGTTCCCATTGCCGGTCTTGAGGCGGGGGAAGAGAACCGTTCCATATTCCGGCCAGAAATAATCGAGATCGTCGCGGGAGTGCAACATATCGTGCAGCAATTGACGGTTTGCATCCAGCATCGACTTTGCGCGAGCGGCAATCTGTGGCAGCTTGGCGAAGGCAACCACGCTCAGCAATTCTGCCGGATGCGCGAAGGTAGCTCCATGCAGATCATTGATCCGAAACATGCGCCGCGCCAGGTCCGGCCGCGCCAGAACCCATCCACAGCGCAAGCCGCTCAGGCCGTATGCCTTGGTCAGGCTGTTGGTCACGATCACGCGCTCGGGATCGATGTGAAACGAGCTCTGCGGCTCAGCTTCGAAGAGCAATTCCCGGTAAACCTCATCGACCATCACATAGGCGTCAATTTTCCTTGCCAGTCTGCAAATCTCGCGCAGGGTTGACTCCGGCGTCAGCGCTCCGGTCGGGTTATGCAGATTGCAAAGCGCGATGACGCGTGTGCGGGAGGTCAGGTTGCGTTCAACGTCGGCCGGATGGATGGCAAAATTATTTTCCGCGCGCCGCGGAAAGCGCTTGATCTCCAGCCCAAGATAGCGCGCTGTATCGGTGATCAACTCATAGGTCGGCTGTTCGATCAGGATTTCATCGCCGGGTTCGGTGGTTGCCGCCAGGGCCAGATAGTTCGCTAAAGACGTCCCAACAGCGCTGACCACCGATTCCTGAGGCACGCGGTAGCGGCCGGCAATCGCCTGAAGCAGCGGCTCGTAACCGTAAATGGATGGGCCATTGATCTCCAGTTGGTCGATGGTAACGCCCAGATCAGCCAGGGGATAGTTGGCTATGCCGCTGGTGGCCAGATTATACCTGGCAACAGACTGCAGCTTGGCCCACTCCATGTAGGCCGAGATCGCCGTGCTTCGCAAATATGTCATGCCGTAGAGGTCCGTCTCCAAATGTAATACATTGGAACTCCCGCCACCAGAAAGGCCATTCCTATCAGTGTGTTCTCGGGAAATAAGTACACGGTATTGGCTACCACTCCGGCACAAGCCAGGCAAAACAGAGCGGTAGTGTACGGATGTCCCGGCATCGGAAACGCGGAGCGCGCCGGAAATCGCCGGCGCAGAATGAACAGGCAACCGGCGGTAAGCGTCCAGAAGATGGCGTCCATGGCAGTTACGTAGTTCAGGATCTTGTCATAGCTGCCGGTAAACAGGATTGCCATGGTCCATATGCTTTGGATCGTGATGGCGATGACCGGGGCTTGAGTCCGGGGATGAACCCAGGCAAGCTGCCGGAAAAACAATCCGTCCTTGGCCATGGCAAAGTACACGCGAGGAGCGGTAAGCACGCTCTGACTCAGGAACCCCAAGGTCGATACGGCAATTCCCAACGCGATGATGCGAGCGCCCCTCTCCCCCAGAGCCAGGCGCATGACGGCGGATGCAGGCGTTGATGTTTGCGCCAGGGCCGGAACACCCAGCGCCTTCACGCATACGTAAGCCACCAGGATGTAGCAAAGAGCCACGCCGATCACGCCCATCACCAGCGCCCGGGGAAGGTCGCGTTTTGGGTTTTTCATCTCGCCTCCGGCGAACGTAGCGGTCTGCCATCCTCCATAGGCAAACACCACCGGGACCATGGCAGCGCCAAAAGACGAGAAGAGACCGCGAGATAGCGGCTGGCCGAGAACTGGACTCCAGGAAATTCGGCCCCGCACCAGGAACGCTCCCGCGCCCACCAGCAGCGCGATAGCCAGAATCTTCAACACCATCAGGCCGCTCTGTACGGTTCCACCCGCGCGGACACCCATGCAGTTGATGATGGTCAAAACCGCAAGAGCAACAGCGGCCACCTGCCAGTCGGCGGCATGCAATCCAGTGAGTTCCAGAAAATAACGCGAGAAAGTTACGGTAACGGCCGCCATTCCGCCGGTCTGGATCACTAATAAAAGGACCCAGCCATACAGGAAAGCCACCAGCGGGTGATAGCCCTCCCGCAGGTAGGCATATTGGCCCCCGACGCCGGGCATCCGGTCTGCGAGTTCAGCCCAGATAAATCCTGCCGCCAGCGCGATCAACCCTCCGGCCACCCATGCGCCCAGCACCAGTACCGGAGTGTGAACCCTCTGGGCTACAACCGATGGATTCATGAACACGCCAGTGCCGATGATGCCGCCCATTACCAGCATGGTGGCGTCAAACAGGCCCAGGCGGCGCGCCAGGGGCAGTGATCGATCGGGATCGGTTTGCGTAACCGGCGAGTTCAAATGTTTTAACCCGGACTCGGAATATTAAGCGAGGCGGGCGGCAAAGGGTAGGAAATCGGCAACCAAGGTAATTTACAATTCCGGGTTTCACGGGAGGCCATCATGCAAAGGAAAGTCTTGCTGGCGGTTGGGCTGGCTAACGCCATGGCGATTTCCTTGCTCTGTTCCTGCAGCAGTTCATCGCCAAATGGCGGAACAGCGCCGTCCTCGCCCACCCCAGCCTCCTCCAGTGCAGACGTACAGCCGCAATCGCCGGTGGCTGTGATCGACCCTTGCTCGAAGTTCAGCGCGGCCGACGCGCAGGCCATCACCGGCGTTCCCATGCAGCTGTCTCCGGGGCACGGTTCCATTGTGTGCATGTATGACGAAGCCTCACCCAAGCCTGGGGCAGACATGCTTCGGGTTTCTCTTACCTTGAGTGTCCGTAAATCGGCAGCCGAAGAAGACCGGTCATGGAATAACACCCGGGTCATTCGTCGCTTAAAGCCAGGCGAGAAGAACATTATCCAGCTGAGCGGGATCGGCGACGAAGCCTGGTTTGATGGACACATTGAAAAAGGCAAGGTCGGAGTGGGCGGGGTGCTGGCGCGCAAAGGTGCGTCAGATTTTGCCCTGGAATCGGCGACCTTCAGTTATCGCTCTTCCGCGGACGAAATCAAGAAAATCGCCAAACGTATTGCCGAGGGATTGAACTGAACGTATCGGCTTTATGCCCGGGCGCTCTTGCGTTTGCGCCCAAGGGCCATGTACGCCAACAGCCGTTGGCCCAGGCAGCCAAACAGGAAGGCAATGGCCAACACGGCGCTGGTATGTTTTTCGCCTGAGTTAAACGTAAACAGGGACATGTATTCGTAAATTGCATAACCGGCCAGGCTGGCGATGGCGCCAAATATAACCGGCGTAAGAGTCACAAACGTATTGGGTATTCTGGATTCATTGCGCCCCAGAATCAGCGACTGTACGGCACAAAACGCCGCCCCGAGCAGGCCAAAAAACAACACTGCCGCCACCATGGGTGACCGTCCGGTCAAGAGCATGAATGGGGCGGTTGCCAAAGCCGCGGCTCCGCACACCATCAGCAGGATTCGCAACTGGTCTCCGGTGACCTTGGTCTTGTAATACTGGTTCGTGGAATCCTCGTTGCGCAAGGCCATGGCGTCGGCGACGCACTCGGCGGTCAGCCGGTCATCGCTTACAGCCAGCAGGTTTTCCAGGGCTTCCGCCCGCCAGGAGGACATTTTCAGCGCTTCTTCCCGCAGGATATACGCCCTATTGGATAACTCCGTCTGGTTCATTCCAAAGACCGCATAGCGCTGCGCGGCATGCAGGGCAAACCAGCCACCTTCAACGTCATTGCTCTCCAGGCTGCGCTGGACGTTATCCAGCTGCTCATGCGCCGCGGCGGCCCAGGAGTTATCGGGCGTCAGGTTGCGGCGCTCCAGGAATGACAGCTCCACGCGGAAAGCCTCAGCTTCCCGCAGTAGCCGTGAATGGGTTCGATTATCAGTAGCGGCAGGCGGCTGATTGGAACGTGGCGGAAGCGGGGCGGCCTGGCTGGGCGGGGCCGAAACTGGGTCCTTCGCCGCTGGAGCCGTCTGGGCGAGGCTTCCGATCCGGGAAAGCAGGGTCTTCTCCTGCGTGTGGGTCAGGCGTTCTATAGCGGCCGGCAGCTGGAGCCATACCGCGTCTCCGATCTCCTCGTTCGTTCTCACCCCGCGGTCCTCCATCAGGGTCATCTTCCAGAACAGGACCACCTTGGGCACGCCATTGTCGGAATAACTGATGGTGCCCAGGTAATTGCCGATCCGGCAGGAGCAGCCGGTCCCTTCCAGCACCTCGCGCATGGCGGCTTCCTGAAATGATTCTCCATCTTTCACCTTGCCGCGCGGCAAGGTCCAGTCCTGATGCCGTTTGCGATAGACCAACATCACTTCGTCACCGCGGGACGTACTGCGTTGCAGAATTCCGCCGGCTGCTTTGATGACCGGAGGATCTACCGGAGCAATGGGGGCAGGTGAAGTCGCCATAATTTGTCAGGTATCTAACGTTGGATTGTACCCTGTAAGAGGAGAATTGAATCCAGGCATTTTTCACGAATTCTAATCTTTGAAAATCAGGGTTTGCAGTGATTGCCAACGTTGATCGTCGACGAATTGGATCATCAGGGCAGGGTGGACGTTGAGGACCGTTCACTCAGACAGAACGACCCGAAAATTACGTGGCCGCCCGAAGCCGGCCAACCGGGAGGCGGGCAGACACAATCTCAATCCCAAGGCGCCGGCAGTAAAATTAAGGCAGGCGCCAACGAAATTGGCATTTCTTGAGCCTGCTTCCAGATGCTCTTAGGCCTGATGGATTAAGGTTGTTGGAAATTTTTGTTAAAAAACATGCATTGTTAAGCCAACTGGGGAGGCAGCAGCTCTCTCAAAGCTATCTGAGGTAGGCAGCCTTGAGACGAGAGTTTTTTGTTTTTTTAGCTGTTCCCATTCTGGCCCTAATCATCGGATGCGGTGGCGTGAAGAGTTCTTCTTCGTCTCCTTCTCCTTCTCCCGCGCCAACGCCGGTAGTCTCACCTTCCGCCGACATCAAGAACGTGATTGTCGTGATCATGCAGAATCGATCTTTCGACAACCTTTTCGGCACATTTCCTGGTGCAAACGGAATCAAGCCAGGCGAACCGGGATTCACACAGACAGACGCCACCGGCGCCACCGTCACGCCCCAGCTCCTGACCGCTCTCTCCACGCCCGACTTGCCCCATGCCAGAAATGACTTCATTCGTGTGTGGGATTCCGGCGCCATGGACAAATACGCCTTTTTCAACGGCGTCACCTCCATGGGCCACTATGACAACACGACTCCGGGGATGGCCACTCTTTGGGGTTGGGCACAGCAGTTCGCCCTGGCGGACAATTTTTTCCCCTCGGTAATGGGCGATGCGCCCAGCAACCAGCTCTATCTGGTAGCCGCCGATGACAACAACAACCCCGGCACCCTGCAGCCGTTCTTCCCCCCATGCAACACTGCGGTGAAAGCGTCAGCCGGATACACCTTCACCCATGTTGGCGACCAGTTGGCCGGCAAGGGATTGACCTGGGCCTGGTACGCGGAGAACCTCAACGATTGTTCCCTGTACGTGCCCCAGGAAGACCCATTCCAGTTCTTTACCGATACCCACGGTTCAACGGGCATTCGCGATCTGACCAAATTCACCACGGATCTCGCTGCAGGCAGCCTGCCTTCACTGTCATTTGTGCAGCCGGGACCGCCGCACAGCATGCATCCGGGCAGCGGCTCCATCGATAACGGCATAACCTGGCTCGATGGCTTCATTCGACAGGTGCAGGCCTCCCCGGCATGGTCGAACGTCGCCGTTGTGGTTATCTGGGATTCCAGCGGTGGATGGTGGGACCACGTTCCGCCGCCGCAGGTGGATGCCCAGGGTTTTGGCGCAAGGGTTCCGATGCTGGTGATCTCGCCCTTTGCCAAAAAGAACTACATATCGCATGTGCAGATGGACGATGTTTCAATCCTGAAATTCGTTCAGACCGTATTCAATCTGGCGCCCCTGAACGCCCGCAACCAGCTTGGAAACGACATCAGCGACATGTTCCAGTTCTGATCTTTCGCCCGATCAAGAGTCAGGGACAAGAGTAAAAGGCCACGCTTTGCAGTTTGCGTGGCCTTTCGTCTTTTCAAGCAGCGGGATATTTACGAGGGGGGACCTATTTGCTAATAGTTGTACCTCAACCAATCTGACAAGAAGAATAAAATTCTGCTTACTTGAAACACACTGCGCAGCGTTTAAAGAAAATCTTATTTGTAAACCTGACTAAGGCCCATCCGATAAATGAGTATTAGCGATTCCGCGCACGACGAGAAAGTTTTCTAGCAAAACTTGATTTGCCGGCGTGAACAGGGCTTGTGAAATCGAGTATAGTGACGATAAAGAGAAGTAAGTAAATGCAACAGCGCCCTTATTACGTGCCTCTGGTTGTTCGTGAAAATGCAAAGTCGAAGGCTTTGCTGCTGGTAGGGCAAGGCTACGTTCAGGCACACGAGACCCTTCGCTGCGCTTTGTGCTCATCCAAATATCTGTTTCTCTGCGATCCCAAGGATAGCGGCCGCGGGCGCGTCCATTCCAACCGGCATGGCGAAGCTCTTCTGTATTTCGCAGATAAGATCAACGAATCGCACCGCTTTGGTCATATCGAAGAAATCATTCTGTTGCCTTACGAACTCCATATGGTTTCTTCGGCCCATCAAGAAGAAGATTTTTCCGATGCTGAAGACCGGAAGGTGGGATAGTTACATTTGTCCTGTGTTTTCGGCTATGCCCAGATAAGCACGCCGCACAAATTCATTGTTCATCAAATCCTGGCTGGCTCCTTCCAGCGTTATTCGTCCTGTTTCCATCACGTAGCCGTAGTGCGATACCTGTAATGTGTAATTTACGTTCTGGCCCACCAGCAGGATGGTGACGCCCTGCTTGGCAATGTTGGAAATGAACTCAAAGATTTCATCCACCAGCTTGGGAGCCAGGCCGAGCGAAGGTTCGTCCAGCATCAGCAACTGTGGCTCTGACATCAGCCCGCGGCCAATCGCGCACATCTGCTGCTCGCCTCCGGAAAGCGTTCCCGCCATCTGGTGGCGGCGCTCTTTCAATCGCGGAAACTGTTCATAAACCCTTGCCAGGCCGCTTTGGGCGCGCCCGCGCAACGATTGCAAAAAGCAACCCATCAGCAGGTTCTCTTCCACGGACATTCCCGGCCAGAGCTGGCGGCCTTCAGGGACCAGGCTGATGCGGCGTTTCATACGACCCCGGGCGGGAAGCCGCGCCAGGTCTTCTCCATTGAGCAGAATGCTTCCTTTCTTTACCGGAAGCACGCCGGCAATGGTGTTGAGGGCAGTCGTCTTGCCTGCTCCGTTCGATCCGATGATGCAGGTAACCTTGCCGCGAGCCACCGCGAAGGAGATCCCCCAAAGCACCTGGGTGACTCCGTAGCTCACCTCAAGATTTTGTGCGAGCAGCAGCATGTCCTGGTTGACATCTGGAGCCGGGAGCTCAGCCACGTGGCGTGCTCCTGAAGGTGCTCTTGCCAAGGTAAGCTTCGATGACAGCCTCATCGTTCTGGATTTCTTCCGGCTTTCCTTCAGCCAGCTTCTGTCCGAAATTCAGCACCGTGATACGGTCGCAAATTCCCATGATCGCCTTCATATCGTGTTCAACATACATAATGGTGGTCCCGCCCTGGCGAATGACTTGGAGCAGCTCCATCATGGCCGCTGTTTCTCCCCCCGTGAGTCCGCCACAGATTTCATCGAGCAACACCAGGTCGGGAGCAGTGGCCAGCGCGCGCGCCACTTCCAGCCGCTTCTGCTCACCCAGTGAAATCGCCGAAGCCAGGATATTTGCTTTGCGGTCAAGGCCGACCAGCTTCAACGTCTCCATTGCGCGTTCCCTGGCGTGGGCGACACGGGTCACCGGATTGCGCCCATAATGCACCGCCACCTGAACGTTCTCCAGCACTGTCATCGCCTTGAATGGACGAACCACCTGATGTGTGCGCGCAACGCCCTTCTTCACCAGCGATGCGGAGTCCATGCCCGTAACATCCTTGCCGCGAAACTGGACTCGGCCGCTGGACGGCCGCGCCGCGCCGGTGATCAGGCTGAATAGCGTGGTCTTGCCGGCGCCGTTCGGGCCGATGAAGCCGCAGATCTGTTTCTCCGGAATGTCGAAGCTAACGTTCTTGAGTGCGGCCACGCCCCCAAAGTACTTGGTCAGCGTCTGGACTTCCAGGATCTTCACGTTTACCCCTGAACTGCCGGACCAGCAGCTGCAACAATCCAAGCAGGCCGTCTGGCTCCAGCAGAATGATGACTATCAATAGTGAACCATAGATCATGAGGTGGAGATTCGGGAAGTTCACCGAAATCTGCTCCTCCACCACGCCAAACACCACGCCGCCCAGCACCGGTCCCCAGACCGTCCCAATGCCTCCGATCACCGGCATCAGCAGGATGGATATGCCGGTTTGAAAAGCGAAGACATCGCCGGGATAAAAGAATGCCGCGCGCCGCGCGTAAATGCCGCCGGCAAGGCCGGTCAGGCCGGCTGCAATCGCATGCACCCACAGCTTTGACGTGTAGGGATTCACGCCTAAATCCGCGGCCGCGACGTCATCTTGCTTGATGGCGCGCAGCGCCAGGCCAAACTTGCTGTTGGCGATAATGGTGGAAATGGCGACCGCCAGAGCCACTGCGACAATGGCCGTGTAGTAATGCTCCAGTGCATTGAATGGCTTGTCTTCGATAATGCGATAGCCGCTGGCGCCGCCCGTGATGTCGATATTGTTCATGATCACGCGGACCGCTTCCGTCACTCCAATAGTCGCGATCACGAAATATGGTCCACGCAGCCTGAAGGTGGGCAAGCCGATCAGAAATGAGGCCAGCATCGCGATGGCGGCCCCGCCCACAAACCCAAAGTAAGGGCTATGGCCGGCATGCATCAAAAGCGCTGTGGTGTAGGCGCCCAGCCCAAAGAAGACGGCAAAGCCGAAGGACACCTGGCCGGCCATGCCGCCCAACAAGTTCCATCCCAGACTGGTGGTTGTCCAGACCGCGGTGATGAAAAGCAGACGGATGGCGTTATCACTGGGGTGCGCCGCCGGCAGCAGCAATAAGAACGCGAACAACGCCCAGGGCAATATTATTTTCAGCCACCCGCCCACGGTTGAGGGCAGCTTCATGCGGCCTTCCATTTCCGGTTGAACAGGCCGGCAAGTCCCTTCGGCATAATCACCAACACCACCACCAGAAGGGCAAAGGGCACGACCTGCTGATAGCTTGGCGGCAGGTAGTAATAATTCCATCCGTGCCAGTAGACCGGCAGCGGAATGGCCGTGCTGAAGGTTTCCAGAATCGCCAGGACAACGGCTCCCAGCGCGACGCCCGATACTGACTCCAGGCCACCCAGCACAATAATGACGAAGGACCGCAGCAGGAACGGACGTCCGAAATCAGGACTGAAGGAATAAAGCATCCCCAGCAAGGCCCCGGCGAACCCAGCAAAGGCCGTTCCCAGTCCAAACGTCAGGCGAGCGGTCCGCTGGTCATCCACTCCCACGATCTTTGCGGCATAGGGATTCTGAATCAACGCGCGCATTGATCGTCCAAACCAGCTGCGATGAAACACAATCTGCAAGACAATCATGCAGCCTACGGCAGCCGCGAATACCACCAGCTTGATCTTCGCAATCGAGAGCTGGCCAATCTGGACGGAAGAGAGGGTCATCGGGGTGAGGATGGATTGATCTTCATTCCCCCAGATCAGGTAGGCGGCATTTTGCAGGACCAGCCAGAAACCAAACATCAACAGAAGGGAAGCAAGGGTGGGAGTCTCCGACTTCGGCAGCCAGCGCACCAGTACCCAGTGCACCAGCATGCCGAAAAGGAAAAATGCGGGTAACGCCAGCACTGCTCCCAGGATGGGATCGATATGGAAGCGCTGAAACATCTCCAGCGCGAAGTACGCTCCCAGCATCAAAAAGCCGGCGTGGGCCAGGTTTACGATTTTCATTACTCCGTAAACCACGGTCATGCCAACGGCCATGGCAGCATACACGCCAGCCAGCAGGAGAGCCTTTATCAGGAGGTCTAGATAATCAAGAGCTTCCATTTAAGTTGCGATAACCCTATTTGTTAGGTGAAGGCGCAACCGCGGGACCTGTCGCCGCGTCTTTGGGAAAAACGATGTCCACCTTGTTATCTGGCTTGTTCTGCGTGATTACAAAGGGATATTCGCTTTGCCCGTTGGCGGCAAATTTAAGCACCTGTCCGGGCAGAACCGAGTCCTTCAGCTCCGCCTTCCTTAGAGCGTCGCGGATCGCGTTCTTGTCGAGCGATCCAGCCGCTTCAATGGCTTTGGCCAGAATGCGCATCCCGTCATATGCCGGTGCAGCGTACCAGGAGTCGACGTCATGTCCGGTAAATGCCTTGTAATCCTCGGCAAACTTCTTGGCCTGGGGATAAGGCAGCTTGTTCGACCACCAGATTCCGGAGAAGATATAGTCAGTCCCCGCGCCCAGCGCCTGGCGGGCGGCAGCTTCAGGACCACGAGCGCCATAGCTCACCATCTGGTGATGCAGCCCGTTTTGCAGGTACTGGCGATGCATGGTGATGTAGTCAGGCAGGTGGGCGTCCGAGAGGAAAATATCCGCCTTGCTGCTCTTGACCTTCTGCAGAACGCCGGAGAAATCGGTTGCGCCAAGCTCAAATTTCTCATTCAAGACGATCTGAAAATAACCGGGATGCTTTTCCGACCATTGCGTGAAACCCTGAACATAATCGACGCCGTGGTCGGTATTTTCCACCACCATGGCTACTTTCAAGCCCTTTTTTAGTTTGCCCTGGTCCATCAGAGAGCCGAGGAATTCACCGGTTGTGGTGCCGATCAGTGCTACCGGGCTGAGGCTGCCAAATGCATATTGATAGCCTTTGCTGAAAATGGCGGTCGCACCGGCGCCGGTGGTGATCCAGGGGGTCTTGTACCGGTCAGCCATGACGGATTCCGCTGTTCCCAGGGCGGTGGAATAGCCGCCAAGGACGGCGATCGCGTTGTCCGAACTCATGGCCCTTTCGGTTAGTGACGCCGATTTTTTGGAGTCGGTGCCGTCATCATAGAATATCTCCTTGATTTTGAGCTTCTTACCCTTGCTCTTGATCATGATGCCGCCGGCATCATTGATCTGTTTGATGGCCAGCTCAATGCCTTCCTTCTGATACACTCCCGGCTTGCTTTCGCTTCCCGTGGTTGGCAGCACCACGCCGATGGTAATAGCGTCATCGTCAGCCAAAGCGCGGCTGGATCCGCTGACAAATGCCATAAATCCGGAAAATACAAGCGCCAGAGCCAGCGCGCGATGAAAACGAACGCCAATAAATTCTGAGTTTCCTTTCATTTTTTCTCCTCCAGGCAGTCTGCGGCCCCAGTCTGACGAGGACCTGAGTTTTAAGCTTGCGATCTAAAATCGTAAGATCAATGCCAAACGCAGAAGCGTGCATCATATTCCTGCGCGATTCGCCTGTCTACTTTTACTCACAACTGTGGTTTTATTGGCCGGCGTGCCTCCCCAGCCCTGCCGATCCGCGGCGGCTCGTGCGGGATAATGTTCTCAGTTCGGTTTTCCCCTTGACTTCTGCGCTAATCCGGCTACCCTAGGTTGCCAAAAGGACATCCCCTCGTCTGCTCATTTGTGAGCTGCGGACGGGCAGGCATGTTTTCCATGCCCCAGAATCACGGCAACGACGCAGCGGGTTTCAGCGGTCGTTTTGCAAGATGGCATCACGAACCAGATTTCTTGTTTGTCGTCCCGCATCAGGCTCCAGGGTGGATGCGGCAGTGAATCAATTTACGGGACCAGGTCCGGCCGGCCTGAGTTCCCTCCAGGAGGGCCACAAATGTCTAGCGCTTCTATGCCGGTGACTTCATCCGACCAGATTACAACGCAAAAAATATGGATGGTGATCCTGGCCTCGTCCGTCGGAACAATGATTGAATGGTATGACTTTTACATTTTTGGCAGTTTCGCCACCATTCTATCCGCAAAGTTCTACCCTCAGGGCAACGCTACCTTTGCGTTGATCGCCTATTTGTCGACATTCGCGGTCGGGTTCCTGGTGCGTCCATTCGGCGCGCTCTTCTTTGGAAGAATCGGTGACTTAGTGGGGCGCAAATACGCTTTTCTTGTCACTCTCATCATCATGGGTTTCGGCACGTTTCTCATTGGCTTGATGCCTACATTTGCGACTGCCGGCTGGTTCGCGCCCATCGCATTGATTGCAATTCGCGTCTTGCAGGGCCTGGCACTGGGTGGAGAATACGGCGGAGCCGCCGTTTACGTGGCTGAGCACGTGCCCGACAACCGGCGCGGCTTCTACACCAGCTTTATCCAGATCACCGCGACGCTCGGGTTGTTGATTTCGGTCCTGGCCGTGCTGGGAACCCAGTTCTCCATGGACAAGCAGAAGTTTGAGGCCTATGGCTGGCGCATCCCATTCCTGATCTCGATTTTCCTGGTGATGATCTCACTGTACATCAGGTTGAAAATGCAGGAATCGCCGATCTTCGCCTCCATCAAAAGCGCGGGCATGAGTTCCTTGCAGCCGTTGAAGGACGCGTTCACGCAGTGGCCGAACCTGAAGCAAGTCGCTGTTTCACTCTTTGGCGCCACCGCCGGCCAGGGCGTCGTGTGGTACACCGGCCAGTACTATGCGTTGTTCTACCTCCAATCGGTTCTCAAAGTTAACTCCAGGACAGGTTTTGAGATTGTGGCCATCGCCATGCTCCTGGGCATGCCATTTTTCACGGTCTTCGGGGCTCTCTCTGACAAGATTGGGCGCAAATGGATCATCATGCTGGGCTGCCTGTTTGCCGTGCTCAGCTACTATCCCATTTACCACGCCATGCATGACGCGGCGGGCAACAACGTTGTTACATTCAAGTCCACCAAGAACAAGGTCACCGGAGCAATCAGCTTGACTCCGCTGACCACAGATACGGCAAATCCCACCGGGCCCCTTGTCCCGGCGCCCGAAGCCAAAAATCCCAACGTGCCGCTGCTGGTTCTCCTGGTCTGGATCCAGGTGCTTTGGGTAACCATGGTTTACGGTCCAATAGCCGCCTATCTGGTGGAGGCTTTTCCCGCCAAAATCAGGTACACGTCATTGTCGCTTCCGTATCACATCGGCAATGGCGTTTTTGGAGGGCTATTGCCGCTCATTGGGCTATCTACGTGCGCGGCGACGGGAAATATTTATGCCGGCCTGTGGTATCCCATGGGGGTGGCGACTATGACCTTTATTGTCGGCTCGATCTTACTTCGTGATACCAAAGGGGTGAAAATCTGGACAGAGGTTGCCTCCATGGGATCAGCATCGGCGCGCCGGTAACGTCCACGCGCTTGCGCACGAGTCGCTAGGTTAGGTGTAGGATAATCTGTTTCGGACTGGCGGGTGGCGGCCGTAGCCACCCGCACGTCATTGCGGCCCCATCCCCACGGGCCCTTGCGAGTCCTCGACGAATTCGAAATCAAAGAGGTCATGGCCATGGCTGACGCTCGCGTAATGAAAGAAAAAGAACAAGAGACTGAGGTCAATGAGGCGCAGATCGCCGTCCATTGGAAAGAAGAGCAGTACTACCACCCGAGTTCAGCTTTCGTAGGTCAAGCCTGGCTGACTGACCCGGCGGTCAACGAGCGCTTCAGCGAAAAGAATTTTCCCGAATGCTTCCGCGAATACGCCGAGCTTCTCACTTGGGACCAATACTGGCACGTCACGCTCGATACCAGCGACGCTCCTTTCTGGAAGTGGTTTGCCGGAGGCAAGCTCAATGCCTGCTACAACTGCGTCGATCGTCATCTGGAAAAGTATCGCAATAAGGCGGCCTTCATCTTTGTAGGTGAACTCGAAGAGGAGCCTCCGGTCGCCATCACCTATCAGGAGCTCTACGTTCGGGTGAATGAGATGGCTGCGTTGCTGCGCGATTTTGCCGGACTAAAAGCCGGCGACCGCGTCACCATTCACATGCCCGTGGTCCCGGAATTGCCCATTACCATGCTGGCCTGTGCGCGGCTTGGGGTAGTTCATTCGGTCGTCTTTGGCGGTTTCAGCGGCGAGGCCTGCGGCATGCGCGCCGCCGATTCAGGAAGCAAGATTCTGGTCACCATTGACGGCTATTACCGCAGCGGCAACATGACCGACCACAAAGAAAAAGCCGACATCGCCGTGGCCACAGCCAGGACGGAAAACCAGGCTATCGAGAAAGTGCTGGTGTGGCGACGCCAGGCCGGGAAGTACCATTCCAAGGCGAAAATGGTCGATGGCCGTGATTTCTTTGTGGACGATGTGCTCAAGAAATATTCGGGCCACACCGTCGCGCCCGTACCCATGCCGTCAGAAGCGCCGCTTTTCCTGATGTACACCAGCGGCACCACAGGAAGGCCTAAAGGCTGCCAGCATGGAACCGGCGGTTATCTCTCGTACGTTGCCGGAACCTCAAAGTACATACAGGATATTCACCCCACAGATGTGTACTGGTGCATGGCCGATATCGGCTGGATCACCGGACATTCTTACATCGTCTACGGGCCTCTGGCGCTGGCTGCGACCAGCGTGTTGTATGAAGGCGTGCCTAACTATCCTGACGCAGGCCGCCCCTGGCGCGTCGCCAAGCGGCTGAACGTGAACATTTTCCATACTTCGCCTACGGCGATCCGGATGCTGCGCAAGGCCGGGCCTGACGAGCCCGCGAAATACGACTACCACTTTAAGCACATGACCACGGTTGGCGAACCGATTGAGCCCGAAGTGTGGAAGTGGTACCACGAAGTGGTGGGCAAGGGTAAGGCGGTCATCGTTGATACATGGTGGCAGACCGAAACCGGCGGTTTCCTGTGCAGTACCAAACCGGCCATCGATCCCATGAAGCCGGGCAGCGCCGGCCCTGCGCTGCCGGGGATCTATCCCGTCATCTTTGATGAAGAAGGCAAAGAGGTGAAAGGCGGTTCGGGTAAGGCTGGCAACATCTGCATCCGCAATCCCTGGCCGGGAATTTTCCAGACGATCTATGGCGACCGCGATCGGTTTGTGGCGCAGTATTACCGAAAGTACAACAAAAACCCAAAAAGCAAAGACTGGCGTGATTGGCCTTACTTCGCGGGAGACGGCGCGGTGCAGGCCCCGGATGGCTACTTCAGGATTCTTGGCCGCGTCGATGACGTAATCAATGTGGCCGGCCACCGGCTCGGCACCAAGGAGTTGGAATCTTCCTGCCTGACCGTCGCCGACGTGGCGGAAGCAGCCGTCATCCCGGTGGTGGATGAAGTGAAGGGCCGCGTGCCTGAAGTGTATGTGTCGCTGAAGCCGGGTGCGCAGAATGCGGCGGCGGTCCAGAAAGCTGTGACCGAGGCCATTGAGCACCAGATCGGCAAGATCGCGCGTCCGCGCAAGGTCCATGTTGTGCCGGATATGCCGAAGACGCGTTCCGGCAAGATCATGCGCCGCGTTCTGTCCGCAATTTCAAATCAGATGGACACCGGCGATGTTACTACGCTCGCGAACCCTGACGTGGTAGAACAGATACGCGTCATGGTGCAGGGGGACCGTCCCGTGGTGAAAAAAGATGTGCCGGAGGATCTAAAGCGCTTTGGTGAAGAGCGCTGACTCCAGCGTGGTGCGGCTGCAAGTTCAGAGGGGCAGTTGCCAGACCATATAAAGTCGCTGAAGAAAAACTGAGGAGGGAACTATGAAGGATGACAAGAAGGGCAAGGGTGTATCTCGAAGAGATTTCATCAAAATCGCCGGGGCCGGCGGTATTGCTGCTGGAGCGCTCGGGCCTGCATTTTTGTTTCCTGAGCGGGCCGCGGCGCAGCAGAAAACGCTCAAGATCCTGCAGTGGAGCCACTTTGTTCCCGCGTTCGACGAATGGTTCAACAAGAAATTTGCTGTTGAGTGGGGACAGAAGCACAACACGAATGTCGTAGTCGATAACATCAACCTGGTGGACCTGAACACGCGCGCCGCTTCTGAAGCGCAGGCAAAAAAAGGCCACGATCTCTTCATGTTCCTCTCGCCGCCCGCGGCTTATGAGAACCAGGTCATCGATATGACCCACGTCTACCAGGAAGTGGAGAAGAAACACGGCAAGAAGATCGATTTGGCGCACAAGTCCACCTACAACCCGAAGACCAAAAAGTATTACGCGTTTTCCGATTCTTACGCTCCCGATCCCGGGAATTGGCGCAAGGACCTGTGGTCGCAGGTGGGTTTCCCCAACGGACCGGACACCTATGACGACCTGCGCAAAGGCGCCAAAGCCATTAAAGACAAGCTCGGAAACCCGTGCGGCCTGGGACTCTCACAGGAACTGGACACCAGCATGGCCATGCGCGCTCTCTTGTGGTCGTTCGGCGGGGCGGAGCAGGACGAGGCTGGCAACGTCACAATCAACTCCAAGAACACGATTGAAGCTCTCAAGTTCATGAAGGCGTTGTATGAGGAGTCGGAAACGCCGGAAGTCTTCACCTGGACGCCGCCTTCGAACAACCAGGCGATGCTGGCAGGCAAGGTCTCCTACGTGGCCAATGCCATCTCCATCACGCGCCAGGCTGAACGCGAGCATCAGCCCATTGATAAGAACATCATGATCAGCCACGCATTGAAAGGGCCGGTGCGCAGGATCGCGGCTGAGCACGTAATGGATTGCTACGTGATCTGGGAGTTCGCTGAGAACAAAGACGGCGCGCAGCAGTTCCTGATCGATTACATTGACGCGTTCCACGATGGTTTTGTGGCCGGCCAGTTCTATAACTTCCCCTGCTTCCCCAGCACGGTACCGAACCTGCAGAAGGAAATTTCCAATGATCCCCGGGCGACGCCCAATGATAAGTACAAGGTGTTGGGCGACGTCCTGGATTGGGCGACGAACGTGGGCTATCCCGGATATTGTTCTGCTGCCATTGACCAGGCATTCAAGAGCTGGACAATCCCGACGATGTTTGCCACGGTAGCGCAGGGCAAGGCAACCCCGGAAGATGCGGCCAAGAGGGCGGAAGAGGAGTACAAGCGCATCTTTGAACGCTTCAAATAAACGCTGACACTGCTAGTGGGTCAGTTTTTGGACTGGCCCACTAACGAGGACTGAATGGCCGTCGTTGAAACCCGGAAACTGACCAAGGTATTTAAACAAGGAGAGCTCGGAGCAGTTAATGAAGTAGACCTGGAGACCCGCGAAGGCGAGTTTCTGGTTTTCCTGGGGCCTTCAGGCTCCGGGAAGACCACGCTGTTGCGCATGATCGCCGGCCTGGAAACACCCACGGCCGGCGACATTCTCATCGGCGGCAAAGTGGTGAATGACTTGACGCCCAGGGAGCGCCGCATCGCCATGGTTTTCCAGAGCTACGCGCTCTATCCGCACCTGACGGTTTACAAAAACATCGCTTTTCCCTTGAAAGCGCAAAACGTCCCCCGAAACCTGCATAAAGAGAAGGTCGAGTGGGCTGCTTCCTTGCTGGGAATCAGTGGACTGTTGCAGCGCAAGCCGCGCGAACTCTCAGGCGGTGAACGCCAGCGCGTGGCCCTGGCGCGCGCCATTGTCCGCGAGCCCTCAGTTTTCCTGCTGGATGAACCCCTCTCCAACCTGGACGCCAAGCTGCGTCTTTCCGCCCGCGAAGAACTGGAAAGATTCCATCGGCGCGTAAACACCACCACAATCTACGTTACCCATGACCAGGTTGAAGCCATGGCGATGGGCGACCGGATCATGGTCCTGAATAAAGGCGTCGTCCGGCAACTGGGCACACCCAAGGACGTCTATGACGATCCTTCCGACACTTTTGTGGCGACATTTCTCGGTTCGCCACCCATGAACCTGATTGAATACGAAGATTTGATTATCGGTTTTCGTCCAGAGCACTTCCGCCTGGCCGAGGACATGAAAGAAACCGACAAGGTTTCCTTCAAGTTTCGCGTGGAAAACGTGGAATATCTCGGTGCCGAGTTTATTCTCGCCGGCGTTCTGGTAGGCGGCAAGGCAGATGGCAAAAAAGTGATTGCCCGGCTGCTGCTGGGCCACAGCTTTGAAGTGGGCTCCACCTATGACTTCGCCGTGCCGGCGCGGCATTTGAAGTTCTTTGATCGGACCACCGAGAAAAAGGTCCCGGCGAGGGCTGTTTCATGGCAGTAGCGACGGCGAAAATCAAATCCGCCGGCGCAGCGCGGAGCCCGCTGCTGGGCTTTGCCATGTTCAGTCCCGCGGTCATCTATATATTGCTGCTGATCGGGGCCCCGTTTTGTCTGGCGATATTTTATGCCTTCAGCGATGCACGCATCGGCGGCGGTGAGCTCCACTACGTCGGCCTCGAGAATTTTCGCAGCATCCTGCAAAGCCCCAGTTTCAGGACGGCGCTGAAGAACTCGATCATCTTCACCGTTGCCGCCCAAATCATCGTGATGGTTTGCGCCAACATACTCTCAATCGCGTTGGAGAAGCCGTTTCGCGGACGGGGACTGGTTCGCTATCTGATTCTGTTGCCATGGGTGGCGCCGGTTTCTCTGGGCACCATCGGATGGAAGTGGATTCTGGATTCCATCTACAGCGTGATTACCTGGGTGTTGGTGTGGCTGGGATTCGTGAATAAGTATTCGCCGCCCATGTGGCTGGGGCAGGAAGGCCTGGCCATCACATCTGTAATTCTGGTGCATTGCTGGCGGCTGATTCCGTTCTCCACCGTGATCCTGCTGGCCGGCAGAAGCGCCATACCAAAGGAAATTCCAGAGGCTGCGTCGATTGATGGAGCGGGCTTCTGGCGAACGCTGTTCCAGATCAATTTGCCCATCATGACGCCGATCCTCGGCGTGGCTGTACTTTTTGGCACCATCTTTACTTTTACTGATTTGGCGGTGGTCAACCTGCTCACCAACGGCGGCCCTTATGACTCCACGCAGACGCTCCCGAACCTGGCATTTACCCAGGGCATTCAAGGCAGTGACCTGGCAGCCGGCGCGGCGATCTCAGTATTTCTTGTGCCGGTGCTGGTGGCGATTGCCTACTTGATGCTGCGGGTAGCGCATCGCGCGGAGGTGGTGTGATGGCGAGCCCGGCAATGGCTGCGGAAATCAAAAGGCCGGCAGGCGTCACGGCGGTAAGCGGTCTTATTCTGCTTGGCGCGGTGGCACTGCTATCGCAAACGCTGCTGCATCACGCCGGCGGGCTCACCGGGATATTCAGGCTCCTGGCGGTGCTTGGCCTCGCGCTGGTCGCTCTTGGAGTTTGGAAGCTGCATCATGGCACCCGCGTTGTTCTCTTCTTCTTCCTCACCGCAGACGTGATTGGCTGCCTGATGGCATTGTTCCTGTATGCGCTGCGCACAGCGCATTATCGTCTTGCCGTTGTGCTGGTGGTGCAGATCTGTATTGCAGCGGCTCTCATGTGGTATCTGCGATCGCCGAGCGTGAAACGCGCTTTCGGCGGTCTGAATCCCTGGCCTGCCACCGTGAAGGCTCTGGTGCTCACGGTATTTACTGTCCTGCTGGCGTTCCCGTTTTACTGGATGGTGATTGCCACCTTCAAGCAGAACATTGATCTCTACGGGATGGAAAACAACCCGTTCATCTTCAATCTTCCGCCCACGCTGGATAACTTGCGGCTGCTGTTTAACCAGACCCGCTTCCTCACCTGGCTGGCCAACACGCTGGAGGTGGGTTCGATTGTGGTGGCGATCACACTCCTGCTGGCGGTCCCGGCTGCCTACGCGCTGGCGCGCCTCACCGGCAAATGGGGCGAGCGTCTGGGAATTGCGATCTTCCTCACCTACCTGGTGCCTCCGACACTGCTCTTCATCCCGCTCTCCCGGGTTGTAGCGACTTTGGGCCTGCAGGACACCATATGGTCGCTGGTGCTGGTCTATCCCAGCATCACCGTCCCGTTTTCCATCTGGCTGCTCATGGGCTTTTTCAAGTCGATCCCGCGCGAACTGGAAGATGCGGCTATGGTCGACGGCCTGACGCGGTTCGGCGCGTTTATCAAAATGGTAGTGCCGATATCGCTTTCCGGAATTCTCACGGTGGTGATTTTCACCTTCACCCTGGTGACACAGGAATATGTCTATGCCCTGACCTTCATCTCGCCGGAGTCGCAGCAGATGGTGGGCGTTGGCATTCCCATTTTCCTGGTGCGCGGCGATGTTTACTTCTGGGGATCGTTGATGGCGGCTTGTCTCATTGCCAGCTTGCCGATCGCTTTTCTTTACAATTTGTTCCTCGACCGTTTCATTGCCGGGTTCACGGTGGGCGCTGTAAAAGGCTAAAGCAGTTAAGCCACAACGAGGGGCAAAACATGCGTGGCGGGCACCCGGGTTCCTGATACACCTCGTCCACTATTTTGTTTGGTAAAGACCATTCGCCTGGAATAGTGGCATCGCACAAAATGCTTGACAGATCAGCTTGTTAGGAAGAAAGTTGTGGCGCACTTTTCCGCCTCATTTCGTCTGCAAATGGCCCCGAGGTCGGGTGCGTTAGGCAGTGAAGCTGGGCCAACGTAAGTTCTTCAATTCAGGAGAAATTGATGCCGACTTGGACACAGATGTATGACCCCTTTGGACACTGGTGGCTTTCAGCCCTCGTGGCGGCTTTGCCCATCATCGTCCTTTTTACCCTGATGGCTGGACTGCGGGTTAAGCCGCATTGGTCAGCTCTGGCGGGCGCTATTACGGCCGTTCTGGTCGCGGTGATCATCTTTAAAATGCCGGTTTCATTGGCCACAGGCAGCTTTCTTTACGGCGCCTCCACTGGAATATTGAACATAGTCTGGATCGTGATCGCAGCGGTCTATCTTTACGACATCTCGGTCAGCACTGGCGATTTCGAGATTATGAAGTCATCCGTCGCTGGGATTACGGAAGACCGCCGCTTGCAGCTCCTGCTGGTGGCTTTCTGCTTTGGCGCTTTCATTGAAGGGTGCGCCGGATTCGGCTCACCAGTCGCCATTGCTGGAGCTTTCATGATAGGACTGGGCTTCAAGCCATTCCATGCTGCGGCGCTCAACCTGATCGCCAACACGGCCCCGGTGGCCTGGGGCGCCATCGGAACCCCAGTGCACACGCTGGCACAGGTCACTGCCGGCGGTTGTCCTACTGTAATCACATCAGCTGTTCTGGCTACCTGCACGCCGGAAGCGGATATGAACGCTATGATCGGCCGCATTCTTCCCATCACTGCGATTCTCGTGCCGTTCTGGCTGGTGCGCGCCATGGTTCCGTGGAGAGAAACGTTTGAGGTGCTGCCGGCAATCCTGGTGGTGGGAATTTCTTTTGCCGGCATGCAGTGGTTCTGGGCCAACAAAATGGATAGCAGCCTGGTGGACATCACCGCGGGCCTGTTTTCACTGTTCTGCACCGTGGTCTTCCTGTTGTTCTGGAAACCGAAGAAGATATGGCGCTTTGAAGAAGATGGCGGGCCCGTCCCTGTAGTGGCTGCCGGCAAGGCCATCTCTGGCGTCTCCGGCGGTTCGACGGGCTCGGTCCATCAGTATTCGTTTGGCCGGACCTTCAAAGCGTGGTTGCCGTTCCTGATTCTTTCCGTATTCGTCTTCCTGTGGGGCTTCAAGCCGGTGAAGGACTGGATGAACATCCACACCACGCCGAACTGGGTGGTTCGAGGGGCTGACGGAAACGTGGTCTATGGTGCCGATGGAAAACCGAAACTCAACAACGGTTGGGCTACCCCAATCCATAACAAGATCAATCGCGCCCAGCCGGTTGTCCCAAAACCGGCACCCGAAGGGGCCAAGTTCGCGTTCATCTGGCTCTCAGCCACGGGGACTGGTTGCTTCCTGGCGGCAATCATCGGCGGCCTGATTCGCGGGGTGAGCATTGCAAACCTGTTTAAAGTTTTCGGGCACACGCTCTACCGTATGCGCTGGGCCGTGCTTGCCATCTCCTGCATGCTCGGCTTAGGTTTCACCACACGATACTCGGGGACTGATGCCGTCTTGGGACTGGCATTCACCCATACAGGATGGTTCTACCCCTTCTTCGGGACTTTCCTGGGATGGCTAGGGGTCGCCTTGACCGGCAGCGATACCGCGTCCAACGCACTGTTCGGGAGCTTGCAGAAGATCACCGCCGGACAAATCGGCCTGGATCCGGTCCTCATGACGGCGGCGAACAGCGCCGGCGGCGTCATGGGCAAGATGGTGGACGCGCAGTCGATTTGCGTCGCCACCGCCGCCACCAACCAGGTTGGCAATGAGGGCTTCATCTTCCGCTTCGTGGTCTGGCATTCCATTGCTCTCGGTGCGATCGTGGGCGTGATCGTGATGCTCTACGCCTACGTAATGCCTCACCTTGTGCCGCACGGCGTGAAGCTGTTATCTCAGTAAGAGAAGCGCGTTATCAACAAAGCACCGCCGGCAACGGCGGTGCTTTTTATTTTTTACTGGTAGTGCTGGAGCCCTCTTTTAGCAGTTCATTGACCAAGGTGCGAAGATAATCCTTGTCTTCCAGGCGAGGGTCGCCGCCACGGCCGCCGCTCGCGGCGCGCACGGTTCCGGCGCGGTCGATCACAACAATCTGTGGGATGTTCAAAATTTCATCTCCCGTGCGGCCCAGGTAAGCGTCCACATCCCACCTGGTTGCGTAGCCGACCGGGTACTTTATCTTCAACGAGTCCACCGTATAAGCCACCATCTGGCTGCCAATGTTGGCGTCAACGGGTCGAGGGCTTGGCGGATCAAAGGCCACGCCGAGCGCCTGGAATCCACGTGGACCCAGCTCATCATTCAATTCGTTCAGCATGCTTGCCACGCGCATGCAATGTTGTGATTTGACGAAGAGGAATTCCATGATCACGACTTTGCCTTTGTAGGCGGCCAGCGTCGTCGTCTTGCCCGCAGGCACCGAGATGGTGAAATCAGGCGATCTACCCGGAACAGGGAGTGATGGCAGGGCAAACGCCGAGGCAATCAGCGCGGCCAGGACTATGAAAGTGATTTTTCGTGCATGCATGATCTTGTGCCTCCTGCTTACCGGACTGGCAACTCCCAAAATTGCTTGGACGACAGGCGTTCTTCAGCCGATCGTCTGCTTCCACTTGTCGGCGATCCTCTGCATTTCAGCCGCCCCGGACGCAGCCGCTTCTTCGGGAGTTTGCTCTCCCTTCAGCATCCGCGCCACCATTTTGGGCACGACCGAGCTATTAAAAATCTCCATGTACGCCGGGCTCGCCATTGCGGGCACGCCGAGGTTTGGCGTCCAGTGCAATGCATCCTGCAGCTCAATGTACTTGTACGGCGGATCAGCCGCAGGATCCTTCTCGATACGCAGGATGAAGTCAGGAAGCGCCTTGGGATAAATGGGAAGATTGCAACCCTTTGATTGCTCGTATCCGGTCCGTGAACTCTCCACCAGATCGCCCGAGAATTTCTTCGCGCCCTCCAGGTTGTGGGCAAAGTTCCAGATTGCGGAACAGTTGGTGACGTGCGGCATAGCTGTTATTCCCATGCCGTTCCGTCCGAGCAGCGGTGGTTGCAGCCTGATCTTTTTAGCGGTTTCAGGATTTTCTTTCTCCGCTCGCCGCAACAGGCTGATGCCATTAATGCTGCAGGATGTCTTACGCGCCAGCATGGCCCGCACGTTCCCCTCTGATCCCCAGGTGAGCTGCTCTGGGGTTCCCGACTCCTGGTAGAGCGCCTGAATATATTTAAGCGCAGTCACGGCAAAGGCATTTTTGTTGAACAGCACCTCTCCGTCGCCACCCAGGATCCAGGCGCGGAATGCATACAGCATGGTATGCAAGGTGACGTTGCCTTCCAGGCTTGGCGAGAAGGCCAGGCCGCAGGGTATGCCAAGCGTGTCGCGAATGGTTTTCCCGCCGCCGCGCAGGCTGCCGTAGTGCACCGGGCCCAGGGGCATGCCAAACTGGCCCCAATAGTCCTGGAAGAAATGCACCGGCGACGGAATCCAAAAATCGGCAAAAGCGAAATATGTCTTGGTTTTGAAGTTGAGTGTTGATCGATGCGCAAGCTGCTGGATGGCCCCAACCCGGGCGGCAACAGCCTGGTAGATTTCTCCATGATCAATCACGTGCTGGCAGAATTCCGCCGGAGGCCAGGGAAATATGAACAGGTCGTGCCCTTTGCCGGCCTTGACCTCTGCCAATGCGCGATCGCGGATCTGTTCTGTAGGAACCAGATCAACCGTGACGCTGGTGTCGTTTCGGTTGCCCCAATCTTTCGCCAGCACATTCACAAACCATTGATCGAATTCAGGAAGAAAGTGGGCCCATTTCGCGATCCTCAGGGTCTTCTGGCTGGCGCCGGCACGGGCAGGGAAGAGGAAGTAGGGGCCAAAGGTGGCGGCTCCGGCCGCTAGTTTCAGGAAGTTGCGCCGAGAAGTTTTACTGTCTATGGTGCGGGTCATCTGGGACACCCTGTTAACCGATGATCTTTGCCTCGAACAGCATTCGCATGTGCACCCCTGGCGGGACATCCCAGCCAGGGGTGGAGATGGACAACCAACGTTTTTGCCTCGGCAGAACTTACTCTACAGAGGTCTCGAAGCAGAACTTTCCTGTCTGCTGCAGGCAAGTGAAATTGTCCGATATGAACTTATCCAGAAAACCGCCGGTCGCGACATGATCCAGAAACGCATCCGCGGCGATGGCCCCGTTGCGTGGATCAGGAATGGCAGGACAGATAAGCCACGCCGCACCTCCGTCAGTTCCGTTGACAGCCTCCTGGCCTTCCGCACCGCAGCCGTTGGCTTCAAGTTCGTCGTTGAGCTCATGAGCGGTGATGATGTTGGGATATCCTTCTACATCTTTACCGTTCGCTGCCGCCACCCTGGCGAAAACCGGAGCGCAGACCGGATCGGTGGTGTTGGGTGGCTTTGTGAACCAGAAATAGGTGATGATCCATGCACCCAGCAGATCGTCACAGAAATAGCCGAATGGGCTGTCGCTGTAGACCTTGTGCTTGCAGTTCTGGTCCGTATTGTTGATGCAGTTGCCGTCGCTGCCGTCCATGGCATTGCGGTTGGTGGCGAATCTCCAGTTCATGGCCAGGTTCGGCGTGGCCACGTCAGAAACGCCGTTGTTGTCTGCGACACTAAAGCACGGGGTGCCGGGGGCCAACGGGCTCTGCATATCCGCGGCGCAGGGATTCAAAGCAAAGGCGCCGTTGGATTGCTTCTGCCTGATGTGGGCATACGCTTCGAAATGGCCGATGATGTCCTCCATGCGGATGCCGCGCGGGTTTTGACTGTTGGTGATCGAAATTGTCTCTCCGGCATTTTGCTGTACGCCGTCCAGACCCCCGTTGATGGCGCCTACCGTCCGCGAATAGGTGGTTTCAAACGCGGCCTCAGAATGCAGGAAGGC
>DASTPO010000340.1:0-14779 GCA_035762225.1 Candidatus Angelobacter sp. | reverse complement strand
CGCAGCGTTTGACGCGGCGTTTGACTTCGGCAAGAGCCTGGGCAAGGTGCCGGTGCGCACCAGCGACAAGACCGGGTTCATCGTCAACCGCCTGCTGGTGCCGTACCTGCTCGACGCCATCCGGGCCTATGAAGAAGGCGTGGGCTCGATTCCTGACATTGATAACTCCATGAAGCTGGGCTGTGGGTATCCCATGGGGCCGTTTACGCTGCTGGATTTCGTGGGTCTCGATACCACCTACTATATTTCGCAGGTGATGTTTGATGAGTTCCGCGAACGGCGCTTCGCCTCGCCGGCGCTGTTGAAGCGTCTGGTGATGGCCGGCTGGTACGGACGGAAATCAGGCAAAGGGTTTTACGATTACGCCGACCCTTCGAACCCCGTCCCGCAAAAATTCTAACCGCTGATGAACGTGGATGAATGCTGATCAAAGGTTTTATCAGCGTGATCCGCGCAAATCCGCGGTAAAGGTCTTTTTGATGACTCTCGAAAATCTCAAACTCGAAAAGAAAAACCAGATCGCTTACATCACCATTGACCGGCCGAAGGTGCTGAATGCCTTGAACATGGCGACCATGCAGGAGCTGTGGCAGGTGTTCAGCGAGCTGAAAGAAGACAAGCAGACTCGCGTCGTTATTCTGACCGGCGGGGGCGAGAAGGCGTTCGTCGCCGGTGCTGACATCAACGAGCTGGCGAAGAATGATCCAGTTGAGGCCAAGGCGTACACGCACCAAGGCCAGGCCACGCTGGACCTGATCGAGAACCTGGGCAAGCCGGTGATTGGCTGCATCAATGGCTTTGCGCTGGGCGGCGGATGCGAGATAGCCATGGCCTGCACTATGCGCCTGGCCAGCGAGAAAGCGAAGTTCGGCCAGCCCGAGGTGAAGTTGGGGCTCATACCCGGCTATGGCGGCACGCAGCGGTTGCCGCGCCTGGTGGGCACCGGACTGGCAATGCAGATTCTTTTGACCGGAGAGATGATTACGGCGCAGGACGCGCATCGCATCGGGCTGGTGAATGAAGTTGTTCCGGCGGAGCGGCTGATTGCGCGCGCGGAGGAGATCGCACAGAAGATTATCGGCATGGCGCCGCTGGCCATCCAGTACTGCATGGAAGCCGTGAACCAGGGCATGAACATGACGCTGCCGGAAGGCTTGTTTCTGGAAGCCACTCTGTTTGGCATCTGCTGCGCCACCGACGACAAGAAAGAAGGCACCACCGCATTTCTGGAAAAGCGGCCCGCCAACTTCCAGGGCAGGTAGAATGCATCCTGACTGGGATGGGGCAAAGCTGGCGATTGCCGCAATTTTTTACAATCTCCATGAAGCCGATATTGCCGTGGGATTGCTGGAGTCTTGCGGCGTAGACTGTTTTCTGTGCGACGAGCACATGCATCGTGTTCACCCATTGACGGCGGAGATTAATGGCGGCATCCGCCTGCAAGTGCTGGAACGCGACCTGGAAACAGCGAAAGAGTTACTGAAGGAATACAAGCCTGATCCGCAGCCGCCCGATCCGATCGAATGAGCAAACGAGACCCTCGGCCATGATTAAAGGCATCACCACAATCCGGCACGCCGGCAGCGCCCGCGAGTTCAAGGCTCTGGGAAAACTGTTTGACGCGCTGGGCTTTGAACGCGGCAAGCCGTGGCGCACCCCGCGCGGGCAGGGAACGCCATTCAAAGTCCCGCTGGGCCAGCTGGAGTTTGTGGAAGGGCTGGAGACGATCCATGCGGACATATGGATTGAGGTCACTGACCTGGATTCGGTGGCGGCAATCCTTGCCAAGGAAAAAGCCAGGATTGCCGGCGAGATCCAGCCGACGGAGTGGGACGCACGCTTTCTGGTGGCTGAGCCCGCCAAAGGGCTGAAGGTCCTCTTCTGGCAGAAGAACCGGCCCGGCACGGACGCGACTGAAGGTGACCTGAATGCGCGCGGCATGCGCTTTGGCGTGGTGGTGAGCCGCTGGAACTCGTTTATCACCGAGCGGCTGCTGCAAGGCGCTCTGGATGGATTGCGGCGAAGCGGCGCGCATCCTGAGGACATCACAGTGGTGCGGGTGCCCGGAGCATTTGAGATTCCGTCGCAGTCGCGCACGCTGGCACAGACCGGCAAGTATGACGCCATTGTGACGCTCGGCTGCCTGATTCGCGGCGAAACCGACCACTACGAGCATATTTCTACCGAGGTCACGCGCGGAATCGGCCAATCAGCGCAGGAGACGGGCGTGCCCCACACTTACGGCGTGTTGACCTGTGAAAACCTGGAGCAGGCGCTCGATCGCGCCGGACTGAAAGCCGGAAACAAGGGATTTGAAGCGGGGATATCCGCGGTGGAGATGGTGAGCCTGCAGCGCAAGACCGGCAGCCGCAGCGCATCCAGGAACCACGGCGGCAAATCCAAAAGCAGCAAACCGAAGAACAGGAAGCGGTAATCCCATGGGCAACCGGCGCAAATCCCGCGAGTTTTGTTTACAGATGCTTTTCCAGTGGGACATGGGAAAACAGACGCCGGAGCACGTACGCAAGACCTTCTGGGCGGAGCGCGGTGACGTAGACCAGGAGACGCGCAATTTTGCTGAGGATATTTTTCAGGTGGCCGTGGGACGGCAGGCGGAGATCGATGAGTTGATCCAGAAGCATGCCCAGCATTGGCGGATGGAGCGCATGGCGGCGGTGGACCGCAATGTCCTGCGCACGGGAGTAGCGGAGTTAATGGGGCCGCATCATACGCCGCGTCCGGTGGTGATCAATGAAGCGCTGGAGGTGGCGCGAAAATTTTCCGCACCAGAGTCAGTGCACTTCATCAACGGCGTACTGGATTCGGTGGGGAAAGAGCTGGAAAAATAAGGCCAGCTGCCCAGGCCGGCCAGCCATCGCGTCGCCCCCTGTAGTTGATCGATGTGCATTGCAACCCGAAGCTTCCTGCAAGATGCTAAAATACCTCATTCCATCGCCTCTGGTGCCCCGCACTAATACAGACTACGGACCTTAATTTTGAAAAAGACTTCAATCACTTACGCCGACAGCGGCGTTGACATTGACCGCGCCGACCGCGCCAAGCAACGCATTAAGTATCTGGCCCACCGCACGTTCACGCCCGGAGTGGTGAGCGAGATCGGCGGCTTTGGCGGAATGTTTGCCATCGACAAGAAGAAATTCCGCGAGCCGGTGCTGGTTTCCAGCGTGGATGGCGTAGGGACCAAACTGAAGGTCGCGTTCATGATGAAAATGCACCACACGGTGGGTGGCGACCTGGTAAATCATTGCGTCAATGACATTGCCGTGCAGGGCGCGACCCCGCTGTTTTTCATGGATTACCTGGCCACGGGCTCGCTCGATCCTGACATCGCGGAGAAGATCGTGGAAGGCATGGCGGAAGCGTGCCGCCACAATGGTTGCGCGCTCATCGGCGGGGAGACGGCGGAGATGCCGGGCTTTTATCCCAAAGGCGAATACGACCTGGCCGGCTTCATTGTGGGCGTGGTGGACAAAAGCAAAATCATTACCGGCGAGAAAGTAGCGGTAGGCGATGTGCTGATCGGCCTGCCTTCCAACGGCCTGCATACCAATGGCTATTCGCTGGCGCGCAAATTGTTTTTTGACGTGGCGAAATACACGCCGGACACCTACATCAATGAGATGAAAGCCAAGGCCGGCGCGGAGTTGATGCATACACACAAGAGCTACTGGCCGGTGCTGAAGAAACTGATAGCGGCCGACCTGGTGCATGCTCTGGCCCATATTACCGGCGGCGGCATCACCGATAATCTTCCCCGCGTGCTGCCCAAAGGCACCGCCGCCGTGGTGGAAATGGGGACGTGGCCGGTGCTTCCGGTATTCAAACATATGCAGCATATCGGCAACGTGCCGCAAGACGACATGATGCGGACTTTCAACATGGGGATTGGCATGGTGCTGGTGGTCCCCGCCAAGAAATTCAAGCGCGTGCAGAGCCTAGTGGAGAAAGCCGGCGAGAAGGCGTATCTGATCGGGCGGATCGTAAAAGGCGATCGCAAGGTGCAATACGCCTGAACATGGCTGCCCTGAAAAAAATTGGCATTCTGCTTTCCGGCCGCGGATCGAACTTTGAGGCCATAGTGGATTCGATCAAGTCAGGACGCTTGCAGGCTGAAATAGCGATTGTGATCTCCAATCGCAGCGACGCGCCGGGGCTGGAGTCAGCAAGACGGCGCGGGCTGAACGCAAAGCTGATCCCGTCCAAAGGCCGGGTCCGTGAAGAGCACGATGCTGAAGTTGTGGCGGCGTTGAAGCAGGCGGGGGTCGATCTGATCTGCCTGGCTGGTTACATGCGCCTGCTGTCGGCGGACTTCGTGCGGGCCTTCCCCAATCAGATTGTCAACATACATCCTTCACTGCTGCCGGCTTTCCCGGGTATGGACGCGCAGAAACAGGCGCTGGAATATGGCGTGAAGGTAACGGGCTGCACGGTGCACTTTGTCGACGAACACCTGGACCACGGCCCGATCATATTGCAGAAAACAGTGCCTGTTCTGGAGGGCGACGACGTGGCTGCTCTCTCAGCAAGAATTCTGGAGCAGGAACACGCGGCCTACTCTGAGGCGATTGCGCTGGTGTTATCGGGCGAGATGGAAGTCCGCGAGCGCAGGGTGGCGCGGCGGGCCGCTCCCTGAAGAAGCTGTCTATAATCAAACGTGATGGCAAACTTTCCTCCTGTCGACGAACAATTGGCATACATCAAGAAAGGCGCAGCGGAGATCATCCACGAGCGCGAGCTGCGGGAGCGCCTGGAGAATTCGCTGAAGACAGGCAAGCCCCTGCGGGTGAAGGCCGGCTTCGATCCCACGGCTCCCGATCTGCACGTGGGCCACACCGTGCTGATCCGCAAGCTGAAACACTTTCAGGACCTGGGCCACACGGTGATCTTCCTGATCGGCGACTTCACCGGGATGATCGGCGATCCCACGGGACGTTCCGTGACGCGGCCTCCGCTGACGCGCGCCGACATCGAGCGAAACGCGGAAACCTATAAGGCGCAGGTATTCAAGATTCTCGATCCCCAAAAAACTGTGGTGGATTTCAACTCGCGCTGGTTTTCCAGGCTGACACCGGAGGATTTTGTGCGCCTTACGGCCAGATTCACAGTGTCGCAGATGCTGGAACGCGAGGACTTCCACAAACGTTTCCAGGAAGAGAAGCCAATCGCCATGCATGAGCTTCTTTACCCGGTTTGCCAGGGTTACGACTCAGTGGCGCTGGAGGCCGATGTTGAACTGGGCGGCACCGACCAGAAATTCAACCTCCTCATGGGCCGGGTGCTGCAAAAGGAGTATGGGCAGCCCTCGCAGATTATTCTGACCATGCCCATCCTTGAAGGCACGGATGGCGTGCAGAAGATGTCAAAATCGTATGGAAACTACATCGGCATCAATGAGCCGCCGCAGGAAATCTACGGCAAGGTGATGTCGGTTTCCGATGATCTGATGTGGCGTTACTACGAACTGCTGACCGACGTAAAGGTCCCTGAGATCGAACAGATGAAGGCCGACGTCGCAGCAGGCCGGCAGCATCCGATGGCGCTGAAGAAGGCTCTGGCACGGCGGATTGTGCAGGACTTCCACGGAGAAGAGGCAGCCAGGGCCGCGGATGAGAACTGGGCAAAGCAATTTCAGAAAGGCGAGGCAGTGGAGACTTTGATCCTTGAGATCAAGAACGTTCTTTCTGATGCTGATATTCAGGATCCGCGCCTAAATCCCGTACTGAAAATGGACAGAGTGATCGTGGCTGCAGGTATGGCCGCGTCCGGAACAGAGGCGCAGCGATTGAGGAAGCAAAAGGCAGTCAGGATCAACGATCGGATTTGGGAGGAGCATGCCATCGTTTTGGATTCTAAGGAACTGGTTCTTAAGGTAGGAAGGAAGATTAAGCGCATCACGTTCGTTTGATTTTGTGGCAAAGGCGCTGTTGCCTTGTGCCTGTATGCCACTCTATACCTTGGCTGGACGCCGCAGGTCTAAATGACCACATCAGCACTGCTTCATCCGGATGTACCACCAGAAGCAGTGCGACCTTTCCAAAGCGGGAATTCTGCCATCAAAATTCAACAAAGGCTGGACGATTCTCAGCGCGTCAATGCCGCCTTGATCTTCGGTGGCGACGGCACGGTGCATCGCCATTTGGCTCAACTCTATGAGCGGCAGATTCCGGCGCTGGTGGTCCCTTCAGGCAGCGGCAATGATTTTGCCAAAGCGCTCGGAATCAGGAATAGGCAAACGGCGCTCGAAGCGTGGCGGCGTTTCTGCACCCACGGCGATAACGTGCGCGAGATAGACCTGGGAGCAATCACAACCGCGGGTGGAGAAGAGATACTCTTCTGCTGCGTCGCCGGAGCGGGGATGGACGCGGACGCCAATGCCCGCGCCAACAAGATGCCGGTGTGGCTGAAAAGGCGAGGCGGCTACGTTCTGGCGGCTCTGCAGTCTTTAGCAATGTTCAAACCGGTGGACATGCGGGTAACCGCTCATGTCGGGAAGGGCGGATGCAGGAATGAAAACCGCGAAATCAGCGGCAAAGCGTTCTTTGTTGCCATAGGGAACACGCGTAGCTACGGAGGAGGGATGAAGGTGGCGCCGCAGGCCAAGCCGGACGATGGGCTCTTTGACATCTGCCTGCTGGCCAGGATCAACAAGCTCAAGCTGCTTTGCTGGGTGCCTACTATCTTTTTGGGCCGGCATTTAGGGCTCAGAGAAGTGGATTATTTTCAGTCAGACAGCCTCCGGATCGAGTCCGGTAATCCTCTTGATGTGTTTGCCGACGGCGAGTTCGCCTGCCAAACGCCGATTGAGGTCAGTTTGAAGCCCAGGGCGCTGAAGGTGATTGTGTCTGGTTTCGGCCGGTAAGCCGGTGGCAGATTGGGGCTTTATCCGCCCAATACGGTGGTCCATACGGCAGGTTTGAAGCGCCGGCTCAAATGGCGCGACTGGTCGGACGCAATGGTCCAGGTGCGGTTGACCTACTACCGTAAGTGAATGATTCTTGACGGGAACGGGTATTTCAGGTGGAATAAAGGCATCATGACCAAAGCTGATTTGATTGAAGAAGTTTCTCGCCTCGCCGAGTTGACTCGCAAAGACAGCGAGATCATTGTGGAGACGATTTTTGACAGCGTTGTACGTTCGTTGCGGTCAGGCGACAAGATTGAAATCCGTGGCTTTGGCAGTTTCCGGACGCGCCAGAGAAAGCCGCGCGTGGGTCGTAACCCCAAAACCGGAGCGCGAGTGGAAGTTCCGGCCAAAAAAATCCCGTATTTCAAACCCAGCAAAGAACTTAAAGACGTGATCAATCACGGCAAGCCAGCCGAGACGGCAGCATCGGCGCCGGCATCCGACGCGCCGCAAAGTTAAGGTTTCCGCAGTTCCACAAAATCAAATTACTTGCCTTCGTTTCGTCCGTTTACCGCACCCCAAGGTGCGGGCAGCAGCGGAGTAGTGTCACGGCTTGATCGCGATGACCGCCAGCATGCGTCCGGTCTTGCCGGCCTCCGCCCGATGCGAGAAAAACTTGCGTTTGTGGCAGGCGGTACATTCATCAAGGGCTGAGATATTTTTCTCCGGGACACCCAAAGCCAACAACTGCCGACGATTGGCTTCGCGCAAGTTCAGGTGAAGCTTGATGCAGGGATCGCCGTGCCCGGGCGCACGCTGGTTCATAAAGAGCATGGGATAGCGCTCGCGCACCGCGTCCGATTCCTGAACGGAATGAAAAAGCTCATCCGCGTATCCGAACTGCGAAGCGAAGTGTTCTTTCAGCTCCTCTCCCACTTCATAGCAGCAATTCTGAATGCCGGGGCCGATAGCGGCCTGAACATCTTCGGCGCGGGTACCAAACTCACGACGCATTACACCGAGACCTTTTTCCACCATGCGCTTGACAGTGGGACGCCATCCGCAATGAAAAGCCCCGATCGCTTTGTTGCGGGTATCCACCAGCAGCACGGGAAAGCAGTCAGCGGTTAGGATTCCGAGAGAAAGGCCGGAGAGATTGGTGATCATTCCGTCACCCGCTAAGGGGCCGGGCTGGCGCGAACGGATTACATGAATGACATCGGAATGGATCTGGCGCAGCATGACGAGCGGCCACGGTCCGGCTTTATCTCCTGCGCCAACGGCTGAGAGAAAGAGCTGGCGATTGGCTTCGACATGCGTGCGCGAATCATGCTTGGTGAAGCCGAGGTTGAGCGTAAGGCCGCCGTAGACTGTGGTGGACCCGCCGGGGCGCGTGCTGAATCCGTGGACGAGCCAGGGGATGCGCTTAAGATTCGGGGCGGCGACAACATCTAATTTGCCGGCTTTTGTCGGGCGCTTGGTGAGTGTAGGCACACCCTCATTTTATATCGAAGCCATGGGCCTTCCGTGCATTGCTCGCGAGCAATGCACGGGGTTATCCTGCACTTACATGCCGACGAAAGATAAGCCGCGCTTCAGGATCGCCACTTACAACACGCACAAGTGCCGCGGCATGGATGGGAGAATCCGCCCTTCACGCGTCGCTGAAGTTCTGGGCGAGCTTGATGCCGACGTGATCGCCCTGCAGGAGGTGGTGAGCCTGAGCGGGGGGCGCAGAGAGCAGAACCAGGCTCAATACCTGGCGGACGCCGTCGGTTACCACCTGCGCATAGGCGAGACGCGCAAGATGGCCTCGCGCAAGCTGATGGGCGCGTCCTACGGCAACGTGGTGCTCAGCCGTTTTCCGGTGAAAGAGGTGCGGGTGTTTGACCTGACAGCCTCGCGGCGTGAGCAGCGCGGCTGTATCCGCTGCGATATTGAGATTGCGCCGGGCAAGATCGTGCACCTGTTCAACGTGCACCTGGGTACCGGCTACATGGAACGCAGAAAACAGGCGCGGTTGCTGATGAGCCGAGAGGTCCTGCTCTCACCGCAGTTGGAACACGCGCGTCTGGTGATTGGCGATTTCAACGAGTGGACGCATGGGCTGGTGTCACGCACGCTGCAACAGGCGTTTGAGAGTGTCGACATCCAGCTGCACTTGAACCGAAAGCGCACCTATCCGGGCGTTCTGCCCATCATGCACCTGGACCATATGTATTTTGACCGCGAGCTGGTGCTGCAGGAATTTGTGCTGCATCGCAGCCGCATGGCGCTGGTGGCGTCTGACCACCTGCCACTGGTGGCGGAATTCAGCCTGGAAGCAAGATAGTCTCCGCCTCACCAACCCGATCCGGTCTGCTTACCCGCTTATTTGCAGAATTCGTATCCGGCAAAAAAGTAACTCAGCTCAAAGCGGGCGGTTTCATCAGCGTCAGAGCCGTGAATCGCATTGTGTTCGATGCTGGAAGCCCACTTCTTGCGGATGGTCCCTTCTTCAGCGTTGGCAGGATTTGTGGCTCCCATGAGTTTGCGCAGATCGGCAATGGCATTGTCTTTTTCCAGGGCCATTACAACCATGGGGCCGCTGGACATGAACGTGGTGAGGGAATCAAAAAACGGCCGGCTGGCATGCACGGCGTAAAACCCTTCGGCTTGCTGCTTGTTAATTTCCAGCATCTTTAGGCCAATGATACGAAAACCCTTTTCCTGGATCATGTGCAAGATATCGCCGGTGGCGCCTTTGGCGACCGCGTCTGGTTTCACGATGGAGAAGGTGCGTTGCAGTGTGTTCATTACGAAAGCGTCTCCTGAAATCTTTTTGAAAGTAAGTTGCCGCGCCAGTGCGGCGCTTAGATCTTTGCAGTACCTATCCGGTCCAGCAGGGTCTGCGCCATCATGGCCGGCGATTTGGCCACGGCAATTCCCGCGGCTTCCAGCGCCTTGATTTTTTCGGCCGCAGTGCCGTGTCCGCCGGAGATGATTGCTCCGGCGTGGCCCATGCGGCGTCCCGGCGGCGCCGTTTGACCGGCAATAAACGATACCACCGGCTTTTTGACGTGCCGCTTCACGTACTCCGCGGCGGTTTCTTCTGCGTTGCCGCCAATTTCCCCGATCATGATGATCGCGTGGGTTTCGGGATCTTCATTGAACAACTTCAAGGCATCGATAAAGTTTGTGCCGATGATCGGATCGCCGCCAATGCCGATTGCGGTCGACTGGCCGATGCCGCGCTGCGTTAACTGAAACACCGCTTCATAAGTCAGCGTGCCCGAGCGCGACACAATGCCGACATTTCCCTCTTTATGAATGTGTCCGGGCATGATCCCGACCTTGGCCTTGCCCGGAGAAATAATTCCCGGACAATTCGGCCCAATCAGCCGCGACTTGCCTTTGATCTTCAGGTATTCGAAGGCCCGGACCATATCCAGCACCGGAATGCCTTCTGTGATGCTGATGATCAGCGGAACTTCGGCGTCGATGGCTTCCAGCAGCGCGTCAGCGGCAAATTGTGGCGGAACAAAAATGATGGTCGCGTTCGCGCCGGTCTTTTCTTTGGCTTCAGCGACGGTATTGAAAACCGGCCAGCCTTCATGCGTGGTGCCGCCCTTGCCCGGCGTTACGCCGCCGACAATGTTTGTGCCATATGCCGCGCAGGTCTTGGCATGGAACGTGCCTTCACGGCCCGTAATTCCCTGGATCATCAGCCGCGTGGATTTATCAACTAAGATTGCCATGTTTGTCTCAGCTACCGCTGCCGGCTCCTAACTGGCAGCCGGCAGTTCCTATGAATTCTTGATGCAATGATCCACATTCCGTAAAAGCTGTGAACCACTGCTCTCATCTTCGAGTGATGCCGGCTTAGCAGCTAGAGGCTAGCCGCTTTCACCACTTTTTCTGCTGCGTCTTTCATCGTTTCCGCGACAATAAAATTCAGCCCGGACTGCTTGAGGATTTCCCGTCCCTGCTCCACGTTGGTGCCCTCAAGCCGCAACACCAGCGGCAGCTTCAGGTTGGTGGCCCTGGCCGCTTCCACTACCCCGTTGGCCAGCGTGTCCACGCGCAGGATGCCGCCAAAAATATTGATCAAAATCGCTTTCACGTTCTTGTCGCTCAGCAGGATTTCAAAGGCATGGCCAATCTGCTCCGCGTTTGCGCCGCCGCCCACGTCAAGAAAGTTGGCCGGCGAGCCGCCGGCATACTTGATGATGTCCATGGTGGCCATCGCCAGGCCAGCGCCGTTCACCAGGCAGGCAATGTTGCCGTCCAGCTTGATGTAATTCAGGTTGTACTTTGAGGCCTCGACCTCGAGCGGATCTTCCTCGCTGATATCGCGCAATTCTTTCAGGTCTTTATGGCGGAAGAGCGCGTTGTCGTCAAAGCCAAACTTGGCGTCCAGGGCGAACACGCGGCCGTCACTGGTGGTAATGAAGGGATTGATCTCGCACAGGGAAGCATCTGTATCCACAAACGCGCGATACAGGCCGGTCATCAGCTTTACCGCCGGATTGATCTGCTGCGGCTTCAGGCCCAGGCCAAAGGCCAGTTTGCGCGCGTGAAAAGCCTCAAAGCCGATGGTCGGATCAATCACTTCACGCAAAATCGCTTTCGGGTCTCTGGCCGCTACCTCTTCAATCTCCATGCCGCCGGCCGCCGAGGCCATGAAGACCGGCTTGGCCGTCGCCCGGTCCACCACAATGCCCAGGTAAAGTTCGCGCTCAATCGGCAGTGTCTCTTCAATGAGCAACCGCTGCACGATCTTGCCTTCCGGGCCCGTCTGGTGCGTTACCAGGCGCATGCCCAGGATTTTGTCGGCCCACTGCCTGGCTTCTTCCAGGCTTTTGGCCACTTTCACGCCGCCGCCTTTACCGCGGCCTCCGGCATGGATCTGCGCTTTCACCACCACGCCCGTGGCGCCCTCTTCAAACAGCCGGTGCGCAGCCTTCTCAGCCTCCGCCCGGGTCAGGGCCATCTCGCCCCGGGGCACAGCCACGCCATATTTCGCAAGGATCGTCTTTGCCTGGTACTCGTGAATTTTCATGTTTGGGTTCTGCTAAAGAAAGCTGTCTCTAAATAGAAGCTCTGCGAGTGAAGCGGGGCCCACAGCGAACCTCGCCGCACTTAGAGGAACCTGTGATTTTATAGGACGCAAGAGGGAATCGGCAAACCCGCGGAGCGGATGTTCAGCCGTTTCATACTCCAATGCTGACATGTGCTTCGCGTAGCCAGCCCGATCTGGCAATTTCCTTCGCCGCGGCGTACCATTCGCTGGTTGTTTTTCAGAAGGAGGCCGCAATGGTCTTTGGCGTTTCACTGGCCACGTACACCCTGATTCACGTGACCATCAGCCTGATTGGGATCGGCTCGGGATTGATCGTGTTGTTCGGCATGCTCAACGCAAAACGCCTTGATGGCCTGACCGCGCTCTTTCTCGCCACCACCGTCCTGACCAGCGTGACCGGCTATGGGTTCCCCTTCGAACATATAACTCCCGGGGACATCGTCGGAGCCATCTCGCTGGTGGTGCTGGCGGTCGCCGTTCTCGCCCGCTATTCCATGCACATGGCCGGCCGATGGCGCGCTGTCTATGTCATCACCGCGGTGGTCGCGCTTTATCTGAATTGTTTTGTGCTGGTGGTGCAGAGTTTTTTGAAAGTGCCGTTCCTGCACGCGCTCGCGCCCAGGGGCAACGAGCCGGCGTTTCTGGTGGCGCAACTGGCCGTGATGGCACTGTTTATCGTGCTTGGAATCCGGGCTGCCAAACGATTCCATCCGGAGCGGATCGCTCTGGCTCGCGCGGCATAAAATTGCCGGCGCCAGCCCCTGAAGTCGCCGCCGGTTCTCTGGTAAAATCTGACAGTAAGAGACTTTCCCGTCCAGATTTCCCCGGATTACTTTTTGATCTGTAAAAAATAGTTACGGGCGAGGAGTGTGCATTCCAAGTGAAGCGTGGCAAGACGGCGGTTATCGTCGGCGCCCAGTGGGGCGATGAAGGCAAAGGCAAGATCGTCGATGTCCTCTCGCACAATTTTTCCATCGTGGCCCGTTATGCCGGAGGGCACAACGCCGGGCATACGGTCATTATCCGCGGCAAAAAATTCGTGCTGCAACTGGTGCCCTGCGGCGTCCTGCGCAAGGGCTGCCGCTCGGTAATCGGCAATGGCGTGGTCCTGGACCCGCTGGCCTTCCTCAAGGAAGTTGCCATGCTGCGCGAGGCCGGGGTGGCGGTGGACGGCAATCTTTTTGTCTCCAGCCGCGCCCATGTGATCCTGCCTTACCATCGCATGATTGAGATGGGCGCGGAGAACGCTCCCGGACGCGTGAAGATCGGGACCACCTCGAGGGGCATTGGCCCTGCCTATGAAGACAAGATGGGCCGCCGCGGCCTGCGCGTGGCCGATCTCCTGGATTCCAAGCTGCTCAAGACCACGATTGAGAATGCCTGCCGCGAGAAGAACATGATCGCGCACGCGCTTTTCAACTCTGAGCCGCTTGATGCCGACAGCATGTACCGCGAATACGCTGCGGCCGCGGAAAAAGTTGCGCCCTTCGTTGCCGATACCGCTACCCTGCTCAACCAGGCCCTGGCCGAAGGCGAGTCAATCATGTTTGAGGGCGCGCAGGCCACCATGCTCGATATCGACCACGGCACATATCCATTTGTTACCTCGTCAAGCTGCACCGCGGGCGGCGCGGTCACCGGCACCGGCGTTCCGCCGAACGCCATTCAGACGGTCATCGGCGTGACCAAGGCTTATTGCACGCGCGTGGGCGGCGGTCCGTTCCCCAGCGAGGTGGAAGGCGCAATCGCTGACCAGCTTCGCGCCCGGGGCAAGGAATACGGCGCGGTCACTGGCCGGCCGCGGCGCTGCGGCTGGATTGACCTGCCTCTGCTTCGCTATGCGCAGATGATCAACGGCGTGAACTGGTGGGTGGTGACCAAGCTTGACGTGCTCGACGAACTCGCCGAAGTTCCCGTGTGCGTGGGCTACAAGATCAAGGGCAAAAAGGTTGACACGCTGCCGGCCTTGGCCACCGGCTTTGACCAGGTGGAGTGCGTTTACCAGAAGATGCCGGGCTGGAAGAAATCGACCGAGGGCGTGACCACATTCGATGAGCTGCCGAAAAAAGCCCAGGAGTATCTGCGCTTCATCGAGCGCGAGAGCGGCGCGAAAATCGGCATGGTTTCCACCGGCCCTGACCGGGACCAGACCATGCTGCTGCCGGAATTCGCCGCCGAGATCATCGGGCCCGCGGACAAGCCCGCGCCAAAGAAAGCCAGGAAGACAAAATGATCGTTCTAAAAGTTGATATGCAGGTGAAGCCGGGAACAGAGGCGAAATGTCTGGAATACATCCGCGTTTTGCATGAGCATTCGCGTCGTGAGCCGGGCTGCCTGATGTATCTCGGCCACCAGTCCACGGAAGATCCGCGCAAATTTCTCTTCTACGAGCAATATAAAGATGAAGCAGCATTGCAGGCGCACCGCGATTCACCGCACTTCAAGAAATATGTGATCGGCGGCCTGGATACGATCATGGAAAAGCGCGGCCGTGATCTCTATTCCGTTGTTGAATGACTTTTCCGGCGACAGCGCGCTGAACATCCCGCTCTGCTAAAATCGGCACGCCGTGCCAGCCGATTCAGCTCTGTTTCCGCGCAACTTCAACAAAACCTATCCTCACGCAGTGCGCGGCCAGGGCAGCCGCATCTTCACCGCCGACGGCAAACAATACCTTGACGCCGCGGGACAGGCTGCGGTGATGAACATCGGGTACGGTGTTTCATCAGTCGGGCGCGCCATGGCGGAACAGGCGTCGCAGCTGGCTTTTGCCCACTCCTCCCAATGCCATACCGATGCAGCGGAGAAGCTTGCCCGGCGTCTGCTGGCGCTTGCGCCGCCAGGCATGCGGC
>DASTPO010000339.1:0-10475 GCA_035762225.1 Candidatus Angelobacter sp. | reverse complement strand
TCTACGCTGATGCGCCAGTCAAGGGAAGTTGACTTGAATCCCAGGTATTACACGTCCGCGGGCACAGGCTTTGCGGCTGCCGAATTTCCCACTCCGAAAGGCGCGGGCAAAAACGCCAATTTCACCTTCTCCGTATCGCAGTGGCTTCCTGAAGCCAAGTGGGCCGGCTCAAAAGAATTTGATGCCGAGTATTTCAAGCGGTTCAACTCTCATCCTGCCTACCATGCCATACAGGCCTATGCATCCCTGCGGGCCGCCGCGCAGGCGATCAACAACGCCAAGTCGACCGATCCGGCAAAAATCCGCGATGCCATCAAAAGCCTGAACATGACCTCCACGCCTTTTGGCCCCATTAAGTTTGAGAACGGACAGAACCAGCATCCGGTCCTGATCACCCAGGTACAGGACGAAAAGTATCGGGTGGTATTTCCCGCGGATGCGGCGGAAACCAAGCCAATCATTCCCGCGCCGATTTGGTCGAAACGGTAGCGGTCCCGCGGTTGAGGCCAAGTGGTTTGATGGTTGACTGAACGTCGCAGGACAGGGGGTCTTGTCAGTTTGGTTCGCTTCTTCCAAGCATGTGCCGATGGTTTGTTGACCGGGGCGCTCTACGCGCTGATCGGCATGGGACTGGCCCTGATCTTTGGCGTCATGCGCATCGTGAACTTTGCGCATGGCGCTTTTCTTATGGTGGGGATGTATGCCACGTATGTGTTATTTGAGTGGTTCAAACTCAATCCCTATTTTGGCTTTTTGCCCGCCGGCTTGCTACTTTTCGCATTTGGCTATCTCTGTTACATGCTGCTGATTCGTCCGGTCCGCAACCGGTCGCACTTCATGCAGATTCTCATGACCACCGGCATTGGGCTCATTTTGACCGACGCGGCGCAGCTCATTTTCAAGGCTGACTACCGCCAGACCAATATTGCGCTGGTGAATCGCAGCGTTCACCTTGGTCCATTTGGCGCCAACTCGGCAGAAGTCCTTTCTTTTGCGATTGCGGTGGCTTTTGTAATGGGGCTGCGATCTTTCGTAGTTAGAAGCCGTACAGGCCAGGCCCTGCGCGCGATCTCTCAGAACCCGGACGTTGCGCCGCTAATGGGAATCAACCTCATACGGATTCAGGGCATCAGCTTTGCGATTGGAACTGCGTTAGCAGGCGTGGCCGGAGGTTTGTTGCTGCCGCGGCTCTATCTGTTTCCTGGAGTCGGCGAGGATTACACCACCAAAGCGTTTGTGATGGTGGTGCTGGGCGGCATGGGTTCCATTGAAGGGGCTGCCTTCGGCGGGCTGGTCCTGGGACTTACCGAAAGCCTGACCAGTCTCTATATCGGCAATCAGTGGGCGTTGATTGTCGATTTCGTCTTTTTTCTTCTGGTGCTGTCTTTCAAGCCGAGCGGAATCTTTGGGAGGCAGCGCGCATGAGTATCTTCAAAAGCTGGAAGTTCTGGGCGCTGCTGGTTGCGTTGCTGTTGTGGGCACGCATGCCCTGGTTTATCCGCAATAACTACCAGCTTCAGGTATTGTTCCGCATCACGCTCTTCGCCGCGCTTGGGCTGGCCTGGAACCTGGTGGGCGGATATGCGGGGCAGCTTTCTCTCGGCCACGTGGCATTTTTCGGTATGGGTGCTTACGGGCTGGCGATTTTTACTGATCTCTCTATCCCGGTATGGATTTCCCTATTTCTCGCGGCAGCGGCTGCGACTGTGGTTGCCGCTCTGATTGGTGCGATTGCTTTCCGGCTGCGTGGCCCCTACTTCACTCTGGCGACGATTGCTTTTGGCGAGGTGTTGCGCCTGACGGCAACCAATCTGAACATCACGGGCGGGGCCATTGGCTTGACCATGCCGGCCCTCTTCCACGGGCGCACTTTCTGGAGGCAGTATTACCTGGCAGCGGTAGCGCTGGTGGCCATCGCATTCCTGACAAATTTCTGGGTCTCACGTTCGCGTTTCGGCTATTACCTGATGGCGATCCGTGAAGACGAAGATACCGCGAGCGCAGTGGGCATTAACACCGCGCGATGCAAATTGCAATCTTTATTGATGAGTGCGTTTCTCACCGCCCTGGCCGGAGCGCTGTACGGCAGCGCATTCCAGTTTATTGTTCCCGACAGCGCGCTCAATCTTGACATCTCAGTCCAGATCGCCATTATCACTATGCTCGGCGGCGCAGGAACTCTGCTCGGTCCCATTGTCGGGGCGGTATTGCTGCTGAGCGCGTCAGAAATATTCAAAAACCAGTTCCAGGAAAGCCACCTCCTTATATATGGGGTGCTCATTGTGATCGTCGTATTGTTTATGCCCGAAGGCATTGTGGGCGGTTTGCAAGAGCGTTTTCGCAGGCGCAACAAACCTCCGTCCGCAGCCAAGCCACAACCGGCGCTAGGCGGCGCGCAATGAGCTCCATCCTGGAACTCCAGAACGTCACCAAACGCTTTGGCGGATTGCGGGCGGTGAAGAGCGTCTCCCTGTCAATGAACGAGGGCGAGATCCTTTTCATTATTGGCCCGAACGGCGCGGGCAAGACCCCGGTATTCAATTTGATCAGCGGGTTCCTTCATCCCAACGAAGGCGTCATCCTCTTTCAGGGGAAGGACATCACAAAAATGCAGCCGCACCGCGCGGCCCGCCTGGGGATTGGGCGCACCTTTCAGATCGTTAAGCCGCTGCCCAGCCTTACGGTTCACCAAAACGTGATGCTGGGAGCGTTCATGCACACCGGCCGGTTGCGCCAGGCGGAAGAGGAGTCGGCCAGGATCCTCGACTTTCTCCAGATGTCGCACCTCAGCAAATATCTGGCCGCCGGGTTGCCGCTGGCGGCGCTCAAAAGGTTGGAGATCGCGCGTGCCCTTGCGACAAAGCCGAAACTGATTTTGCTCGATGAGGTGGTTTCCGGCCTGACCACCAGTGAAGCCTTGGCCCTTGCCGACCTGGTAAAGCGCTTGCCCGAGTGGGGCGTGAGCGTTGTGGGCGGTGTGGAGCATGTGATGCAGGTGGTGATGAAGATTGCCGATCGCGTGATTGTGCTTGATTATGGCGCGAAGATCGCGGAGGGCAAGCCGGCTGAAGTGGTGAAGCTGCCAGCGGTCATCGAGGCCTATCTTGGTCCGAAGTACAAGGAGTTGACTCAATGAGCGCGCCTGGCGGTTCCGCTCCGAATGGCCAGGGCTCCGTTGCGCCTCTGCTCGAGGTTGGCGCTATTACGGCGTTTTATGGCGATCTTCAGGCCCTGTTTGGCGTTGCGCTGAAAGTAAACGCCGGTGAGATCGTCACGCTCATCGGCGCCAACGGCGCCGGAAAAACCACCATACTGCGGGTGATTTCAGGAATGAAGCGGCCGAGAGCCGGCTCGGTGCGTTTTGCCGGACAAGATGTCTCCCGCGTTCCGGCGCATGACATGGTAGAACGCGGCGTCAGCCACGTACCTGAAGGACGGCAGGTTTTCCCCTTCATGACCGTCAGGGAGAATCTCTCGCTGGGTGCATACACCCCCCGGGCCCGCGCCAACGTGAAGCGTCTTCTGGAAGAGCAACTCGCGCTCTTCCCGCGCCTGGGGGAAAGAATGGAGCAACTGGCCGGGACCTTATCCGGCGGTGAGCAGCAAATGGTAGCGATTGCGCGCGGCTTGATGGCCCAACCCACACTCCTTTTGCTGGACGAGCCCTCGCTGGGCCTGGCGCCGAAAATCGTGGAAGAAGTCTTCGAAAAGATCACTGAAGTCCGCCGTACCGGCATTACCATGCTGATTGTGGAGCAGAACGTTGTGAGTAGTCTAAGCATCTCCGATCGCGGCTATGTAGTTCAGAATGGGGCGGTGTTGCTGGAAGACACGGCCAGGAACCTGTTGGTAAATGAGACGGTGCGCGCCGCCTATCTGGGGCTCTAGACGGATCAAGCGATAGGAAGAAGATAACAGCGGATGGGTTTTGAGCATCGTACCTAAGCAGGGAAGGTGACGTAATGAAAAAAACCATTCTGTGGACGGCTGCCTCGCTGGGAGCCCTTGCTCTATTTTCAATGCTGCCAGACATTAAACGCTACATCAGAATTTCGACGATGTAATGTTGTCACTATGAAAACGACTGGAGCCCGCCTGTACTTCTGATCGTGTAATCGTCCTGTCCAACGGCTCAAATGCGCTAAAATACGCCCCGGCGGTGGTCCCTGTCTGCGGGATGACCAAAGCGGATGGGCTGCCGGGAAGCGAGCCGTTTTTGTGATAGGCAGAGTCTCAGGCGCGCCGGCCCCGATCGGCGAGATTGACGTGCTCTGGATTACCGCGGGCCTCGGTTGCGACGGCGATACCATCGCGATGACGGCTGCTACTCAGCCAAGCATAGAAGACATCATTACGGGCGCGCTGCCCTGGACGCCCAAAGTAAATTTTCTCAATCCCTTTTTAGCCAAAGAGAACGGCGATGAATTCATGCGGAGTTTTCACCTCGCCGCTGAAGACAAGCTTGGCCGGCCTTTCATACTCGTAGTTGAAGGTTCCATTCCAGACGAAACAAACAAAAAAGAAGGATACTGGGCCTCATTCGGCACTGATGCGGCGACAGGCCAGCCGATAACCACATGTTCCTGGATTGACCGTTTGGCGCCTAAGGCATGGGCGATCATCGCGGTTGGAACTTGCGCCACCTATGGCGGCATACATGCAATGGAGGGAAACCCCACCGGATGTATGGGGCTGCCGGATTATCTGGGATGGCAATGGAAATCTCATTCCGGCATTCCGATCGTGTGCATTCCCGGCTGTCCGGTTCAACCGGACAACTTTACCGAGACGCTTCTCTATCTACTCTATGTGGCGGCGGGGCGGGCGCCGGCCATCCCCTTGGATGAAGCGCTGCGTCCGAGCTGGCTGTTTGGAAGCACGGTGCATGAGGGCTGCGATCGCGGCGGGTATTACGAACAGGCACAGTTCGCCGATGAGTACGGGTCTCCTCTGTGCATCGTAAAGTTGGGTTGTTGGGGACCGGTGGTCCAGTGCAACGTGGGCAAACGCGGGTGGATGGCGGGAATCGGCGGATGTCCAAACGTAGGCGGCATCTGCATCGGATGCACCATGCCGGGTTTTCCCGATAAATTCATGCCGTTCATGAACCAGCCGCCGGGTTCGCTGCTGTCGTCGGCCGCGGTTCAGACCTACGGGAAAGCGATCCACGCGCTGCGAAGATTTACCCAGGCGTCTCTCAACCGAGAGCCAAGCTGGCGAAAGCGGCGTGATTTGCCGGAAAAGCCGTGAAGGCACGAACACGCACTTGCACGCGTGGCATGCGCTGAGCGATGCAAGTGTAGGGCAGTATTCTGATGCGCGACGCCACACATCTCGTTTATCGCGGCGGCTCACTCCTCGACGTAGTCGACGCGCTCACACAGCAGCAGCCCAACGATAGCGGCAGTTCAAATGAAAGCCCGCTGCCGGAATTTGAAAGCCCGGAAGAGGCGGAAGCCGTTCTGCAAGAACTGGCTGGCGTGTTTGCTGAGGGGCAGGAGGGCGAACGCTTTCTTGATAATCCGGTCATCTATGACTCGGGAAGTAGCGAGGAACGGCCTCCGAACCTGGAAGCCAAGTACCGCGCGCTGCTGGAGCAAATCCCCGCCGTCGTCTTCATGGCTTATCTCGACCGCGGCATTGGCGAAGCGTACGTGAGTCCGGAGATAGAAGCGTCTCTCGGGTATTCCCGCGAAGAGTGGCTGGAAGACCCCGTGCGCTGGTACCAGCGCATTCATCCTGAGGACAAACAACGCTGGAGCGCGGAAGCGGCGAAGATGTTTCTTACTGGCAAAGCTTTGCGATCAGCGTACAGGGTGCTGGCGCGGGATGGACGCGTTGTGTGGTTCCAATGTGACGCGCGCATGATGCGCCGCGAAGACGGACGGCCATGGTTCATCCACGGCGTGGCTTTCGATATCTCCGACCTCAAGCGCACGGAAAAGCAATTGCAGGAAGAGCGCAACCTGGCCTCGGCAATCCTGGAGACAGCCGACGCGCTGGTCCTGGTGATGGACCGCGAAGGAAGGATCATCCGCTTCAATCGGACGTGTGAAGAGACTACAGGGCATTCCTTTGCGGAAGTGCAGGGCAAACCGATATGGGACCTGCTGCAATCGGCCGCAGAGACCAGCCACTTTAAGGAAGTCTTTCATGACCTTAAGAGCGGAGACACAAGCGATAAGCATTTTGAAAGTTACTGGGTTGCGCGAAATGGCGTCTCGAGGCTGATAGCCTGGTCTACCACGGTGTTGCCTGCGAGCAATGATGCGCCTACCTATATTGTGGCTTCGGGCATGGACATCACGGAAAGAAAGCATCTGGAAAAAACCATTCTGGAGATCAGTGCGCGGGAGCAGCGGCGTATTGGCCAGGACCTGCACGATGGGCTGGGCCAGCACCTTACCGGCATTGCCTTCATGGCCAAGGTGCAGGAGCAGAAGCTGGCGGAAAAGCGGATGCCGGAAGCCGCTGATGCCGCAAAGATCGTCCGCCTGGTAAATGACGCCATTTCGCGCGCCCGCGAACTGGCAAAAGGGCTGGCGCCGGTGGTGTTTGATGCGCATGGTCTCATGTCGGCGCTGCAACTTCACGCCGCTGAAGTGCAGGATTTGTTTGGCGTGTCTTGCCGCTTCCAGTGCGATCCGCCAGTACTTATTTCTGACGGCACGGTGGCGACTCACTTGTTCCACATTGCGCAAGAAGCCATGACCAACGCGGTGAAGCACGGACATCCGCGCAACATCTTGCTTTGGCTGTCATCATTCGATGGGCGCGGGAGCCTGGTGATCCGCGACGATGGAACCGGACTAATTGAGCCCGGTGGCAACCACGGAGGCATGGGTCTTCAGATCATGAAATATCGCGCTGACATGATTGGCGGGACACTGGAAATTCGGCGCGACAAGGCACGGGGAACAATCGTCAGTTGCAGATTTCCCCTAGATGGCGAAAAATGACGGTCAGGCAGGCATACATGAATTCGCAAACTCAAGCTGGCTTGCTGGGACGAAAAAACAGGGTGTTCGTTGTGGATGATCATCCGATCGTTCGCCAGGGGCTGGCATTGATGATCAATGCGGAAAGCGACCTCATGGTGTGTGGTGAAGCCGAGGAAGCTCAGACTGCATTGCAGTCCATTGTTGAAAGCAAGCCCGACATCCTTATTATAGATATCTCACTGAATGGCCCAGACGGCCTGGAACTGGTAAAGCACGTCCGCACGCTCTTCCCTGAACTGCCAATATTGATTCTCTCCATGCACGATGAGGCCACCTACGCGGAACGGGCGCTACGCGCGCGTGCCAATGGCTACATCATGAAGCAGGAAGCGACGGAGAAAGTGCTGGTTGCCGTCCGACGGATTTTAGCGGGCGGAATCTATCTGAGCGATCGCATGGCCAACAAAGTCCTTCACCAGTACGTTGGCAGCCCTTCGGTGACTGGGGAATCACGAATCGCAGAACTCTCGGACCGGGAGCTTGAGGTGTTTCGTCTCATTGGCGACGGACATGGAACCAGGCAGATCGCGGACGAGCTTCATCTCAGCGTGAAGACCGTGGAGACGTACCAGGCGCACATCAAAGAGAAGCTGCTGCTTCGAACCGGCCGGGAATTGGTGCAGCAGGCGATTTTCTGGAAGATGTCCCAGGAGTAGTTCGAGCGCACGAATCCCCTCTGTTTTCTCATTGTCTTTATCTTTTATGGCCTTGATTCACAGTTTAGGGCTGCAACCCTAATTCCTCCATCGGGGAGTCCCCGATATCGTCGAACGTATTTCCCATGAAAGAAAAATAAGGTCAATCCTGCTTGTTGGCCTTGCAGCCGGTTTGGTGTGATGGCTAAGTCACACGCGCAGTGTGACGTGCGCCAAGGTTCGGCAAGCGCAGTACTTTCTTCATTAGTTAATTCACGTTAATCGCAGCCGAGCAGGGCTACAGCGAATTTTTGCTGTGCGCCATGTACGGCGATGAATGTCTGGAAAGGAGATTCCGGCTATGGCAGCGGAAAAAGCCGCCCCTTACGGTCGAAAAACTCAGAAAGATCCGGCCGTCGCGGAAGTACATATCGTCTGGATCACAGCCGGACTAGGTTGTGATGGAGATTCCGTTTCAATCACCGCAGCTACGCAGCCGAGCATAGAAGATGTGCTGCTGGGCGCGATTCCGGGCCTGCCCAAGGTCCACCTCCACAATCCTGTCCTCGCCTACGAAAACGGCGGTGACTTCCTGAAATTTTATTTCGACGCATGGCGTGGCAAGCTGGATCCGTTTGTGCTGGTAGTGGAAGGCTCCATTCCAAACGAAAAGATCAAGAAAGAGGGTTACTGGGCTGCCGTTGGCACGGATGACGCAACCGGTCAGCCGATCAAGACCACCGAGTGGATCGACCGTCTCGCTCCCAAGGCACTGGCGGCAGTCGCCATCGGTACCTGCGCCACCTACGGCGGCATTCACGCCATGGAAGGAAATCCCACGGGCTGTATGGGCCTGGCGGACTATCTCGGCTGGGAATGGAAGTCAAAAGCCGGACTGCCGATTGTGAACGTGCCTGGCTGCCCGGTTCAACCCGACAACTTCATGGAGACCGTACTTTATCTCCTGTACCAGGTTTCAGGGCTGGCGCCGATGATCCCGCTGGACGATCAGCTGCGCCCAACATGGCTCTTCGGAAGCACCGTGCACGATGGCTGCGATCGGGCCGGCTACTACGAACAAGGTGACTTCGCCGACGTTTATGGATCGGAAAAATGCATTGTGAAGCTCGGCTGTTGGGGACCGGTCGTCAACTGCAACGTGCCCAAGCGCGGCTGGATGGCCGGTATCGGCGGCTGTCCGAACGTAGGCGGCATTTGCATAGGCTGCACCATGCCCGGCTTCCCGGACAAATTCATGCCGTTCATGGACGCGCCGCCGGGATCGAAAGTTTCCGGCAACGCGATTGCGGCATATGGCAAAGGCATTCGCATGCTCCGCAACATTACCAATTCAACCGTCAATAAAGAACCCAAGTGGCGGCACTCGCGTGCAGAACTCACCACCGGCTATCACCCACGATCCTACTGAGAGATAAAGGAGCATTCACGATGGGAACTGTTATTGCCACTGATCGAGAGGTTTCCACCCAGCAACGAAAGCTGGTGGAGATGAATTGGGACCCGATTACCCGCATCGTGGGCAGCCTGGGGATTTTTACCAAGATTGATTTTGCCAACCGTGAAGTCGCCGAGTGTTTCAGCACCTCTTCGATCTTTCGCGGCTACAGCATTTTCATGAAAGGCAAGGACCCGCGCGACGCTCACTTTATCACCAGCCGCATTTGCGGGATCTGCGGGGACAATCACGCCACCTGCGCAACTTATGCGCAGAACATGGCGTTTGGGATCCGCCCGCCGGACATGGCGGAGTGGATCGTCAACCTTGGCGAAGCAGCCGAGTATATGTTTGACCACAACATCTTCCAGGACAATCTGGTGGGTGTTGATTTCTGCGAGCAGATGGTGAAGGAAACGAATCCGGGCGTCTATGCGAAGGCGGAAAAAACCGAATCGCCGGGCGCAAAACTCCACGGATATAAGACCATTGCCGACATCATGAAAGCCCTGAATCCGTTCACCGGAGCTTTCTATCGTGAAGCGCTGCAGATGAGCCGTATGACGCGGGAAATGTTCTGCCTGATGGAAGGCAGGCACGTTCACCCGTCAACACTTTATCCCGGCGGTGTGGGAACGGTGCCGACGGTCCAATTGTTTACGGATTATCTGGTCCGCCTGATGAAGTATGTCGAGTTCATGAAGAAAGTGGTTCCGCTGCACGATGATCTCTTCAACTTCTTTTATGAAGCGTTGCCAGGATATGAAAAGGTAGGCCAGCGCCGCATTCTGTTGGGCTGCTGGGGATCTTTCAACGATCCCAAAGTCTGCGACTATACCTATAAAAACATGAGCGAGTGGGGCCGCGCGATGTTTGTCACACCCGGCGTGGTGGTGGACGGAAAACTCGTGACCACGGACCTGGTGGACATCAATTTGAACATCCGCATACTGCTCGGCAGCTCCTATTATGACGACTGGCAGAACCAGGAAACGTTTGTGAAGAACGATCCGCTGGGCAATCCGGTGGACCAGCACCATCCCTGGAACCAAACCACGACGCCACGGCCGCAGAAGCGCGACTTCAAGGACAAATACACCTGGGTGATGTCGCCCCGCTGGTTCGACAAGCGCACCGGCGATTATCTAGCGCTCGACACCGGCGGCGGTCCCATCGCACGCTTCTGGTCGACCGCGCTTGCCGGTTTAGTAGATATCGGCTACGTTAAGTCCACCGGCCGTAGCGTGAAGATTTATCTGCCGAAGACAGCATCAAAGCCAGAAGTCGAATTCGAATGGAAGATCCCGAAGTGGAGCAATGCCATCGAGCGCGATCGAGCCCGAACCTACTTCCAGGCGTATGCGGCAGCGGCAGCACTCTATT
>DASTPO010000338.1:0-2748 GCA_035762225.1 Candidatus Angelobacter sp. | reverse complement strand
GTTACGCTCGGTGGGTTCAAAGGGCGGCGTCAGCCATTCATTCAGAGGGTCTGGAGGCTGAACGTCATAATGCGCGTAGCACAGGACGGTGGGCTTTCCCGGCGCGTGCAGCCAGTCGCCATAGACCAGCGGATGGTTCTTGGTGGGGATGACGTCGACGTTTTCCATGCCGATGCGACGCAACTCGTCGGCCACGAACATGGCCGCGCGGCGAACGTCTTCTTTATGTTCCGGAGCGGTACTCACGCTGGGGATGCGGAGCAGGTCTTTCAGCTCGCCCAAAAATTTCTGCTGGTTCTCTTTTGCGTAACTGACTGCGGATGAGGCCATAGGAATTCCTCCGATGCCAAAATGAAACTCCTAAGTATATCGTGCAGCGGGTTCTATTGTTTTTGGTCAGCCGCGGCATCTACCCAGTATCCCTTGCGTGCCGCGGTTATTTCCATTTCCGGTTTGGTCCTGATCCGCAGCTCCAGCGCGTGCAGCCCGGGATGAGGCGCCTTCGGAGTGAAGCTCAGGATGTAATAGTTGGGCACATCGTTGGAGATGTTTATCAGCGCCTGGGTAAGTGTTTTCGCATCCTTGAAGGCAAAGTATTCGCCTCCCGTGAGTTGCGCCACGGACTTTGGCACGTTGCGCTTGAGACCTTCTCGGGCGGCAGTGAAGGCCATCCGCGCCAGCCGCAAGGGCGGGATCAGATCGCTTGCGCAATCCAGGGTCTGCGCGGCGCGGTTGCCGTGCGCGTCTGGATCGGCTTTTGGGTCCCGGCTCATGCACCCGCCAGGGGCGTACGGTTCGTTCGAATATCCCGTTCCTCCCGGTGATGGAAGTTTTGACGCCTCATGTTTCACGGCTGCCCGCGTGGTGGAAAAGCTGAAGCTAAAAATCGCGGTGTTGGTGTCTTCGACGGCGCGCACGGCATCGTCGAGACTTGCCTGGCTGGTGTGGTCCACGGTTTCGCTGAAAAGCAGCACGGCCCGGCGGTAGGAAGGCGGCTGCTGCCGCAGCAGATCTATGCCGAAATTGACTGCGTCAAGAATCGCCGCGCCCTGATCACCGCCCTCCAGCGCCGCGATCTTCCTGGCGGCAACGTCCGTATCGGTGGTGAAGTCGTGTTCCAGGCGTGGCTTGCTGTCAAAACCCACCACCGCGACATGATGCGGCACGCCGCCAACCACGGCGTCCAGCACGGCGCCAAGCCTGCGGTAGTCCTCCAGATGGGCAGCACCTTGCCCGCCGGTCTGAACGATGACCACCAGAGACAGCGGAAGCCCCAGAGCGCCTTCTTCAATACGCGCACCCTGCGCAATGCCGTCGTCGGTGAGGCTGAAATCGTCGGAAGCGAGCGAGAAGACAATTTTGCCCGCCTTGGTTTTCACCAGCACCGGCACAAGCACCAGATTTGAACGCGAGGTGAGTGTGGGGAGCTGAGAGTCGGGGGATGACTGGCCGCTGCTTTGCGCATGCGCAGCGTTTGACAACCAGCAAAGAAATGACGCAGTTATGAAAATGAGTTTCAGTCGACCCATATGCGGCTCACTTCTGAAGTACGCATTTAGCGCCCAAAATTGCAACCTTAGGTGTCTATTCGACGCCGGCGAACTGGCGGGCCTGAGACCATTGCGCGGCGAGGCCGAGTTCTGCGATCCATTTTTCGATATAAGGCAGGTTGAGGTTTGTTCGGCGCTTTTCCAGGACAACTGCCGCGTCCCGGATCTGCCGCTCTGATTCGCCCATTCTGGCCCAGTCCAGCTTGGACAAAATCAAATCCTCCGCGCTGATCACCGATGTCGGCACTCCTTCGAAGACAACGGCGAGCCGGCGTTGAAACGCTTCTTCATGAAAAGGAGCAGGCTTCTTCAAAATAAAGTCGATTTTCCAACCACTGGTCGTGTCAAGAACATTGAACATAGAGCCGTGCCGCTGAGCATCAAGGGCATCTTGCAGCACCGCGTAATACTGCTCCCTGGGGAGCAATTCGACGAGTTTTTTCAACTTGTCAGATGTTGCTGAAATCACGATGTCGAGGTCATAGGTCGCTCTGCCTAGTCCGTAATAGGCGGCGGCAATCGAGCCCGTTATCATGTAGGGGATTTCGCTCAGCTCCAGCTTTGGAACAATAGAGCGGAGCACTTCAACATAGCTCATCAGAACCCTTGGGGAGCTTTGCCAGGCGGGAACAACGAACGCAAAAATTCTCGCATAACCTTGTCTTCCGGCCAGTCTGGATGCTCATCGCGAATGCGTTGTTTGGCGAGTTCATGAACATGGTGACTGGCTTCGAATGCCATCAAAACACGTTGCTCTCCAGACATTGCGTCGAGAATACGCGCCTGCATGGCTGCGATTTCCGGCGTGGTATCGAAAGGAATCACGAGCCGATATTATCATGTTGCATCCTGCAAAATCCTTGTTGAACAGCAGAGAGCAGCGGAGCCCATCCCTCACCATCGCGTGGAGATTCTTGCAGTGTTGAACAGCATCGAGTGCTTCGGTTCGGGATAGCGGATCGAGAAGGACAGTTCATCTATAAACGGCCCATCTATACAGTCCCATCTATAATGAACGTGTGAGCTCTGATTTTACCCTTCACAAGATGGCCGAGGCCGATTTTCCCACGCGCTGGGGACACTTCCGCATTCTCGGATTTGAAGGCCATTTCAACCCGGGCACAGGCGGCGACCGCCGCAAGGAAGAAGCCGTGGCGATGGTGCTGGGCGACATTCACTCCACGCCGCCGCTGGTGCG
>DASTPO010000337.1:0-8317 GCA_035762225.1 Candidatus Angelobacter sp. | reverse complement strand
CTGACGTTCCCATTCCGCTTCCAGATTGCGCTGGCTGCGATACATCCCCCAATACGCAGTTGCCACGTAGCCCAGTAGCCCGACGCCGACGATCACCATCATCAGGGACATGGTTCGCCGGGTAAGGTATGGGCGCAGCCTGCCCGCCAGGGCTTTGGTGCGTTCAGGCAGCTGGTGCAGAAGGTCCATGAAGGGTTAGATGCAGGAAAGCGGCTTCCTGGGCAGTTGTCAGAAGGGAGATCGGGGGCTCGGCGGGCCATCCGAGGCGGCGACCGGCCAATGTCCCGATGGAGCGGCGGTTTGATTGACAGCCTGTGGCTTCTCTAGAACAATAAGCCAGCTTACCCCAACATTTTCAAGTGGAGAAAAACCATGTCTGAGTCGCTCCAGAACGACGGGAACCCGATGGTGCGTACGATCCTGATGGTTGTGGCGGTGATGTTTGTGATCGGGACCGTGGTTTTTATGGTGCTGGCACAGGGCCGCATCGCCGACCTGGAGAAGAAACAGGCGGCCAACGAGCAGGAAATGCTGAAGAAAATGACGGATTCCAACGCCCAGATGCGCGCTTCCATCAATGTTCTAGCGGACCGCGTCGGCATGACACACAAGCAGCTCAGCAAAGAGACCAACAATCTCCAGGCCAAGGAGCAGGCTACGGAGTCACGCATCAAGGCGGACGAGGAAGCCACCAAACAGCAGTTTGGGGCGGTGGCAACGGAAGTCAGCGGCGTGAAGGGCGATCTGGGCAAGGTGGGAGCGGACGTCACCGATACGAAAAACGATCTGGCTGTGACCAAGGGCAAGCTGGACCATGCCATCGGGGATTTGAACCGGCACAGCGAACTGATAGCGACCTCGCATGAAGAGCTGGAAGTGCTAAAACATAAGGGAGACCGCGATTACTTCGAATTTACCCTGAATAAGGACAAAGCGCCCACGCGGCTTTCCATTGTCAGCCTGCAGTTGAAGAAGACCGATCCGAAGAAGAGCAAATTCACGCTGTACGTGCTGGCGGACGATAAGAAAATCGAGAAAAAAGACCGCACCATCAATGAGCCGCTGCAGTTTTATACCGGCCGTGACCGATCACTGTTTGAGATCGTGATCAACACCGTGGACAAGAATGTGATTACCGGATACCTTTCGACGCCGAAAAACGTGGCCACCAACCAGATGCCCAGCCACGCTGCGCCTTCACAGTAGACTAAGAGAATTCGGACCCAAAAAGGCGCGGACAGCTCCGCGCCTCTTTCCATTGTGCGCTTCACGGCGCAGGAAAGCTGGAGCCAGAGTATCGGATACACTGGTGATTCCATGCCTACCAGCGAACAGGGCTCGTCCACATTCAGTCGCGCTCAATGGCTTGGCTACGTTTCGCTGTGCCTGATCTGGGGAAGCACATGGCTGGCGATCCGCGTGGTGGTGCGTTTTATCCCACCGCTGGAAGCGGCGGCGGTGCGTTTCATGGCGGCGGGTGGATTGCTGCTCTTCGTGGCGCTCTTACAAAAACGTGCATGGCCGGGCAGCCCCAGCCAGTGGAATGCGCTGCTGGTCTTGAGCGTCAGCATTATGGCCGTGCCCTACGGCCTGCTTTTCTGGGCGGAGCAGCATGTTACGTCGTCGATGAGCGCATTATTGTATTCGGCCATGCCGCTCACGGTTTCACTCTTCACGGCGGGGATGATGCACCGCAAGGTACCGCGCGGGGCGGTGCTGGCGATGGTGGTTGCATTTGGTGGATTGTGCACGTTGTTGTATGACCTGAGCGTGAACCGCATGGCGTTGATCGGCGGTGTCGCGGTGCTGGCCGCCATGGCGCTGAGTTCGTGGTCAGTGGTGTACGCCAAACAGAGGCTGCATGATGTGGACGCGGTGGTGTCCACGGGCCTGCAACTGCTGCTGGGCTCGATAGTGCTGCTGTGGGGAACATGGGCGCTGGAGGCGCATCGGCATGCGGTGTGGAACTCGACCTCGATTGCAGCAACGGCGTTTCTGACCATTTTTGGCTCAGCGGCGGCTTTCGTTATTTATTATTGGTTGTTGAAGCAGCTGCATCCATACCAGCTTTCCACCATCAGCCTGATCATTCCGCTGGTGGCGCTGCTGGCGGGCCTGCTGGACGGAGAGCGCCTGACGTTGATGATGGTGATTGCGATTGTTGTGGTCCTGGGTTCCGTGCGCTCGGTGCTGCGCGCGGAGCAGGAGAAAGAGCCGGAGGGAAGCGACATCCTGATGCTGCGAGACAAAGCGCGATGACATTGGGCGCCGTCCTCTTGCTCGTGCTGATCGGCGTTGGCGCCGGGGCATTTGGCGCGCTGGCGGGCGTGGGCGGAGGGATCATCATCACGCCGCTGCTGGCGATTTATTTTGGCCTGCCGATGCACCAGGCCATCGGCGTCACGCTGCTGTGCGTCATCGCGACCTCCACGGCAACGTCGTCGCAATACGTGGAACGCCACATTGCTGACGTCCGCCTGGGCATGACGCTGGAGCTGGCGACAACCATCGGCGCGTTGATTGCGGCGATGATCGCGCAACGCGTGAACCGGCGCACGCTGGCAATCCTGTTTGCCTGTTTCCTTCTCTATACTGCGGGTTCGATGATCAAGAAAGCATGGAAATCGCGCAACCAGAAGCGGGAAGAGACCATTCCAGATTACACGCCGGAGAACTATCCGCTGGGGCTGGCAGCGTCACTGATTGCAGGCGGCTTTTCCGGCCTGCTGGGCATTGGCGGCGGGCCGATCAAGGTTCCGGTCATGCTTTTGTTCATGAAGGTGCCGCTGCGAGTGGCGGCGGCAACCAGTAATCTCATGATCGGTGTAACCGCAGCTACCAGCGCTTACGTTTACTGGGGACGGGGAGACGTTAGGGTTGATATTGCCGCGCCACTGGTGGCGGGGGTGTTTACGGGGTCGTTGGTGGGCACGCGCATCTCGCCGAAAGTGCGGTCGTTCTACATATTGTTGCTGCTGATCGCGATTGCCGGCTGGCTGGCCGCGCAGATGATTTACAAACTGCTTACCGGAGGATTCCGATGAACCGTCAGGACCTGGCCGCGGATCGAATCTTGTCCCTTACTTTGAAGGCCGGGGCGTACACGGCTTTTACATTGATCCTTGCCGGATTGGCGCTGCGTTCGTTTGCGCCAGTGGGAGCAAAGGTGGCCGCCGCGGGGCTGATCGTGCTGCTGGCCACCCCGATGCTTCGCATTATCGTGGCCTGCGTGCAATTCTTTCGCGAACGCGACTTCAGGTACGCGTTGGTCTCACTGGGTGTTCTGGGCATTGTGGTGCTGGCATATTTTCTGGGAATCCAAACCTAAGACGCCAGCCGCGAGTTTGCGCGGCTTAAACCCGAATCGAGGAGAAACAATCAAGATGAAGAAGACATTAACGTTGCTGGCATTTGCACTTTTGGGCTCTGCGTGGAGCGCGGCGAAGGCACCGTCACTGCCGACGGTTTCCACTTTCTCGATCGTCGCCATTGATCCGCAGACGGGCGAAATGGGCGTGGCGGTGGCGTCAAGGTATTTCTCCGTCGGCTCAGTAGTGCCGTGGGCCATGGCGGATGTGGGCGCGGTGGCGACGCAGGCGAATGTCAACGTCGGCTACGGACAGCAGGCGCTCGATCTGTTGCGCCAGGGGATGACCGCGCCGGAAGTCCTGAAGAAGATCCTGGCCGATGACAAGTTCGAAGGCAAAGACGGCCGCCAGGTAGCGATTGTGGATGCCAAGGGGAACGTTGCTGCTTATACCGGGCCCAATGCTCCCAAGTGGGCCGGCGACCGGCAAGGGAAGACGTGGTCGGCGCAGGGAAATATTCTGGTGGGAGCGCAGGTGCCGGAAGCGATGGGCAAGGCGTTTGAGGCCACGCAGGGCGAGCTGGCAGAAAAATTGTTTGCCGCGCTCAAAGCCGGCGATGCCGCGGGCGGCGACGCGCGCGGGCGGCAGTCCGCGTCAATGCTGGTGGTGAAGAAGCTGGGTGGACGCAATATCAACAACGATCGCTACATCTACATCAACGTGGACGACAATCCGGACCCGTTTACCGAGCTGCGCAGGCTTCTGGACCTGAATCTGGCGTATAACTGGGGCGACCAGACATACAAGGCGATACAAGCGGGAAACATGGAGAAGGCCCGCGCAGCTTCACAGAAAGCCGTGCAGTATTCGCCCAACCGTGCAGGCGGCCATATGACGCTGGCGTTTCTCGACTATTTCACCGGAGACAAAGCGGCGTCACTGACTGAGTTTGCCAGGACGAGAGCGCTGAGCCCGAACGATTTTGACAAGCAATGGAAGGAAGAAGCGGACTACGAAAAGTTCAAATCCATTGCGACGGACAAAGAGTTCATGCAGAAACTGTTTCCCAATGGCGCACCGAAATAGAGTGCGATTGAAGGCTGAATTCAGGGCTTGATTTCTGAAGCGCCCCCATCGTACTATGGCGAAGAAAGTAAGAATATCGGTTTACTTTCTGGAATGACGCAGCCGAAGCGGCTGTGACTGACAGGATTATTAAATTTTTACACCCGGCTTGCGGCCGGGTTTTTGCATTTTGGGGTTGTGGCACTCAGCCGATCCGCTCAGCCGAACTGGGGATCCAGTGGGGATGTTTTTAGATAAGTAGATGCGTTTGCAACAAGTGAGATTTGGGGATCAGTGGGGATGAATGACGTAAGTCCTTTAAACATGGGGATCAGGGGAGGGGGTAGGGAGGCACGCGACGAGCCGCATCACTGACAGTACACACTGCGCGAGATCCTTATTGATGCAATCTGCACACAGAGAAATCAACCGGCAATAGTTTGCAGGAACTCGGGATCCAGGAGCACAGGAAACTGTGAGGCATGAAGGACTACAATTTTAGGTTCTCAAGAATAGGCTTTTGGATGGTGTTATGGCTAAGACTCTTACTCATGAAGATGCAATTGCGAGCGCGGGTCCGCTGCGCCCGGAGGAACTGGCAGATATTAACGCGTATTGGCGTGCGGCCAACTATCTATCGGTGGGGCAGATTTACCTGCGGGAAAATCCGCTGTTGCGCGAGCCGCTGAAGCTGGAGCACACCAAGCCACGGCTGCTGGGCCATTTTGGCACCACGCCGGGACTGAACTTTGTCTACGCGCACATGAACCGGCTGATCCGCATGCACGATCTGAACGCCATCTACGTAACCGGCCCGGGACACGGAGGGCCGGGAATTGTCGCGAACACCTATCTGGAAGGGACGTACACGGAGTTTTATCCCAAGATCACCCAGGACGAGGCGGGGATGCAGCGGCTGTTCAAACAGTTTTCGTGGCCGGGAGGGATTCCCAGCCACACGTCCTCGGACACGCCGGGCTCCATCAATGAAGGCGGCGAGCTGGGTTACTCCATGCTCCATGCCTGCGGCGCGGTGTTTGATAATCCTGACTTGCTGGCGTGCTGCGTGGTGGGCGACGGCGAAGCGGAGACTGGCGCGCTGGCAACAAGCTGGCACTCCAACAAGTTCCTGAATCCGGAGCGGGATGGCGCCGTGCTGCCTGTGCTCCACCTGAATGGATACAAGATCGCCGGTCCAACGGTGCTGGCGCGCATTTCCCGCGAGGAGCTGATCGATCTGTTCCGGGGGTACGGCTATAAGCCCTACTTTGTGGAGGGTGACGACCCACCTCTCATGCACCAGTTAATGGCAGCGACCATGGATCGAGTGTTGGCGGAAATTCAGGAGATACAGCGCGATGCGCGGCAGAATCCGGGATGGAAGCGCCGGGCGTGGCCGATGATCATTCTGCGCAGCCCGAAGGGCTGGACCGGGCCGAAGATGGTGGATGGCCTGCAAATTGAAGGCACTTTTCGCGCCCACCAGGTTCCGGTCACCAACCTGGAGAAGCCCGGGCACCTGAAAATCCTTGAGCAATGGATGCAGAGTTACCGGCCGGAAGAGCTGTTCGACAGCGCGGGCAAATTCCTGCCGCAATTGGCGAAACTTGCGCCAACCGGAAAGCGCCGCATGGGAGCCAATCCGAACGCGAATGGCGGCCTGTTGCTGAAACCACTGCACATGCCGGATTTCCGCGAGTACGCGGTCAAAGTAACCCTGCCCGGAAGCAGTTTTGACGAGTCAACGCGGGTGTTTGGTCGACTGTTGCGCGATGTTATGAAGCTGAATGAGGACAATCACAACTTCCGAATTTTTGGCCCGGACGAAACCGAATCAAACCGGCTGGGAGCGGTGTTTGAAGTCACGGACCGCGTTTCCACCGCTGAGATACTTCCCACTGACGTTCACGTCAGCCGGACCGGCCGGGTGATGGAGGTTCTGAGCGAACATCTTTGCGAGGGCTGGCTGGAGGGGTATCTGTTGACTGGAAGGCACGGGCTCTTCTCATCGTATGAGGCGTTTATTCATATTGTGACTTCCATGTTCAACCAGCATGCGAAATGGCTGGAGGAATCGCGGCATGTGCCCTGGCGCAAGCCGATCGCGTCACTCAATTACCTGCTTACCTCGCATGTTTGGCGGCAGGACCACAACGGCTTCAGCCACCAGGACCCCGGCTTCCTGGATAATGCGGTCAACAAGAAGCCGGAACTGGTGCGGGCTTATTTCCCGCCTGACGCCAACTGCCTGCTTTCCGTGGGCGATCATTGCCTGCGCAGCAAGAATTACGTGAACATCATTGTGGCGGGCAAGCAGCCGGAGTTGCAGTGGCTGGATATGGAGTCTGCGGTGAAGCACTGCAAGGCGGGTATCGGAGTCTGGGAGTGGGCCAGCAATGACGGAGGGGGCGAACCGGATGCGGTGCTGGCTTGCGCCGGTGATGTGCCGACCCTGGAAATACTGGCGGCAACGTCATTGCTGCGGCAGCATCTGCCTCAACTGAAGATCAGGGTGGTCAACGTGGTGGACGTGATGACGCTCCAGCCGGTTGGGGAACACCCGCACGGACTGCCCGAGGAGAAATTTGACGCGCTGTTTACCAGGAATAAGCCGGTCATTTTTGCCTATCACGGATATCCCTGGCTCATTCACCGGCTGTGCTACCGGCGCAAGAACCACGACAACATGCACGTCCGCGGGTATAAGGAAGAGGGCACGACCACCACGCCGTTCGACATGGTGGTGCGCAACAACATGGACCGCTTTCAGCTGGCCATCGACACCATCAAACGCGTACCCCACGTCAAGGGCGATGAAGTCATCCAGGCGCTGCAAAACAAGCTGGCGCAGCACAAAGAATACGTGGTGGCACATGGCGAAGACATGCCTGAAGTGGCCAACTGGCGCTGGAGCAGCAACTGACGTGGCGATGACCGGGATGCGGGTCCAATAATGCCGCAGAAAATCCTGTGCCTGAATGGTGGCTCGTCTTCACTGAAGTTTGCGGTTTATCAGATGGCCGGTGGGGAAGAGCGCTTGTTTTCCGGCGCGGTAGAAGCCGTTGGCACAGACGAAGGCAGAGTTTGGGTTCGGGGCACGGGAAACGATAAGCTGGCGGAGCACGAAGGCCGGTTTCCCGATCACGCAGCGGCCATCAAAACCATGTTTGCCGCGCTGGCCAAACAGGGAGTGAAAGACCTGGCGGCCGCGGGACATCGGCTGGTACACGGCGGGCCAACGTTTACTGCGCCGCGCCGAATTGATGCAAGGCTTACGGCGGCGCTGGAGGCGCTGGTTCCGTTTGCTCCCCTGCATCTGCCCAGCCAACTGGCGATGATCAAAGCCGTGACAGATCACTACGCGGACCTTCCGCAGGTGGCTTGCTTTGACACGGCGTTTCACCGCCGCATGCCAATGGTGGCCCAGAGATTTCCGCTGGCGGAAGAATTCTGGAAGAAGGGAATCAAGCGTTACGGTTTTCATGGCCTTTCCTATGAATTCGTGGCGGGCAAGCTGGGGCCGGAGCTTGGACGGCGGGCGATCATCGCGCACCTGGGAAACGGCGCCAGCATGGTGGCGCTGAGAGACGGAGCGTCCGTGGATACCAGTATGGGACTCACGCCGACGGGCGGCTTCATGATGGGCACACGCAGCGGCGATCTTGATCCCGGGCTGCTGCTTTATCTTTCGCAGCAAGGATATTCAAGAGATCAGCTGGAAGACCTGCTGAACCATCAGGGCGGGCTAAAGGGCGTCTCCGGGGAGACAAGTGAGATGAAGCCGCTGCTGGAGGAGCGCTCCAGCAATCCCGCGGCGGCGCTGGCGGTGGAGATGTTCTGCTACCAGGCGAGAAGATTTATTGGCGCTTATGCCGCGGTGCTGGGTGGATTGGATACCTTGGTTTTTACCGGGGGAATCGGCGAACGCTCGCCGGCGGTGCGGG
>DASTPO010000336.1:0-5307 GCA_035762225.1 Candidatus Angelobacter sp. | reverse complement strand
CGGCGACTACCCGGGAAAGCATGCTGGAAACGCTCAAAGAAGAGTTATTTCAGCTGGAGACGGATCGGCTTGATGGGAAAGTATCTGTCGAGGAGTATGAAAAATCCAAGGCCGGCCTGGATGCATTGATACGCCGCCAGTTGAAGAAGAGCGGCGCGCAATCTGGGTAGATCCGCGATGCAAAGGTATCATGCACGTCCTTGCCACGGTACCTAAGTTGAAAACCTTGGAAATAGCGAGATCACAATGCGCCAGCTATAAAGGCCTTTCCCATTGCCTGGTATCTTGGAAAGGAACTTAACAAAACTTTGTGCTTTCCTGTTAGCTAAGAGGGCAGTCTTTTTGAGATGATTAAGTTCATCCGTCTCACGCGTTCAGCCTCAGGCAGCGAGAAGCGTCCGATAAGGACGACCGCAAAATAAAACAAAGACGGAGAATCTCAGCAACTCCCCCACAGAAAATCTTTTCTGGAGTTGGCGACTGGCGGGAGAGTTCTGATTGTCCAAGGATTCAGATCGATGAAAGCAACATACGCGCTCGCCGCTTGGCTCATGGTTTCCATGGCTGTCGCTATTCCTGTTTGCGGTCAGGACCATCCTCAACCTACGCCGGCAACAACAGGGGTGGCAAAGAACGTTGGCAGCGTGAAATCGATCAACGGCCATACGCTGGTGTTGAAGGCCGATGCGGGAACGGAAATAACCGTCAATCTCGAGGATGGAACGCGCATCGTACGCCTGGCTCCCGGGCAGACGGACCTCAAAATCGCCACTCCCATGACCGCGGCGGAGATCCAGGTGGGCGACCGCATGCTGGTGCGCGGGCGGCCCGGCGACAGGGAAGCGATTGTGGCCACTTCGATCGTCGTTATGAAGCAGGCGGACGTGGCGCAGAAGCAGCAGCACGATCGCGAAGACTGGCAAAAGCGCGGCGCAGGAGGCATCGTAAGCACCATCGATTCAGGCAATGGCGTTTACACCGTGTCTGTTAATCCAACCACCAGTATTGCTGTGAAGACATCAAAGGAGACCAGCTTCCTGCGGTACGCGCCCAACTCCATCAAGTTCTCTGACGCACAGAAGGGAACTCCTGACCAGATCAAGGTGGGTGACCAGTTACGCGCTCGCGGCGCGCGCAGCGCTGATGGCAAAGAGATCGCGGCTGAAGAAGTGATTTCCGGAACATTCCGCAATATCGCGGGGACCATTACTTCCATTGACGCTGCGAACAACGCGATCACGGTCAAAGACATTCTGGCCAAGAAGTCAGTGGTGGTGAAATTCAATTCCGATTCGCAGTTGAGAAAACTTGCTCCGCAAATGGCGCAGGGGCTTGCGTTCTTCCTGAAGAGCGGAGCGCGCCAGGGTGAAGGATCGGGCGGCACGGCCCAGCCGGCCGCAGGCGGCCAGGCGGCAGGTGGGCAGAGGCAACGCGGCGCACCCGACTTTCAGCAAATGTTGAGTCGGATTCCCAGCGTGACTCTGCCTGAATTGCAGAAGGAAGATGCGGTGATGATCGTGGCCACCCAGGGCAGTTCAAGTGGTGAAGTCACGGCCATCACGCTGCTGGGCGGGGTAGAGCCGATTCTTACGGCGTCGCCGAACGGCAGTAGTGCGGCAGCGTTGTTTTCAGGATGGAATCTGGGTGCGCCCGGCGGAGATTCCGGACCGCAGTAACGGCGCGGAACAAAGTTTGAGGAGAGATTGATGAGATTCTGGCGGTCGAACGTTTGTACCTGGATCTTGGTTGCTCTGATGGTCGCGGGTATCGCCACACCTTTGCTGGCGCAGGCTCCCGCCGGACGGTTGCAGGGGCAGATCATGGACCCGACCGGGGCGGTAATTCCCGGAGCAACAATTTCGCTGAAGAACTCGAGTGGGCTGGTGGTCTCCGCCACATCGGATGGCGCTGGTGAATATGCGTTCCATAGTCTTGCTCCCGGCAGGTACACCATCAGCGTGACGGCCCAGGGATTCGTCCCCGCTACACAAGATATCGAGGTGGTTGCGGGTCAGGGCAAGAAGGCTGATGTCTCGCTGAAGATCCTGGCCAAGGAAGAAGATATTGACGTGCAGAGCGATGCGGCGAAGGTCAGCACCGCTTCCGACAATAACGCCAGCAGCGTGGTTATCAGCGGCAAGGACCTGGACGCGCTCTCCGATGATCCTGATGAGTTGCAATCAGAGTTGCAGGCCCTGGCCGGGCCGTCCGCCGGCCCCAACGGAGGCCAGATTTATATTGACGGCTTCACCGGCGGACAACTTCCGCCCAAGTCATCGATTCGCGAAATTCGCATCAACCAGAACCCGTTCTCGGCGCAGTATGACCGCATGGGCTTTGGCCGGATTGAGATCCTCACCAAGCCTGGCACCGACAAGATCCATGGCCAGTTTTTCTTCAATGACAACCATTCGTTTCTTGATGCGCTGAACCCCTTTGCGGCCAGCGAGCCGGATTTCAGCACTCAGATGATCAACGCCAGCGTTGGCGGGCCGTTGAGCAAGAAGGCTTCCTATCAGGTAAGCGCGGAGCGGCGCAATATCAATGAAGCAACGGTGGTTTTGCCGGCAGCGTTTGCAGCCGCCAATGTTCCGGTGGAAGGCGTGCTCAATCCCAGGGTGCGCACCAATATCAGCGCTCGCCTCGACTACCAGCTTGCTTCTTCCAACACCCTGATGGTGCGCTACCAATACACGCGGGACAATCAGAAGAATGATGGCATCGCGCAACTCTCGCTGCCTTCACAGGGCTACAATCAGACGGGCAACGAAAATGAAATCCAGGTCAGCGATACGCAGGTCCTGAGCCCGCACGCCATCAACGAGACCCGGTTTGAGTGGGAGCGCGGCCTGACTGACCAGAACTCGCTCTTCCTGGGGCCGAGCATCAACGTGCTGGGACTTTTCAACGCCGGCGGCAATCCCCTGGGCGTCAGTTCCGTGATTACCAATCACTACGAGGTGCAGAACTATACCTCGATCAACAAAGGCAACCACTTCATGCGGCTGGGCGGAAGGTTGCGCGCGACAGCCAATTCCAGCAACTCGACGCAGAACTTCAACGGTACTTATACATTCGATTCGCTGGCCGCCTTTCAGAGTGGGACGCCGAACCAGTTGATCGTCGCCACCGGCAATCCGTTATTGAAAGATACGTTTGTGGATGCCGGTATCTACGCGGAGGACGACTGGAAACTCCGTCCGAACATGACGCTAAGCTACGGTTTACGCTTTGAAACCCAGAACGGAATCAAAGACCATGGCGACTGGGCTCCGCGGCTGGGCTTTGCCTGGGGTATTGGGGGCACAAACAAGACCGCGCCCAAAACCGTGGTCCGTACCGGCTTCGGCATGTTTTATGACCGCTTTGGGCAGAACCTCATCATGCAGTCCGAACGCGAAAATGGCATCAACCAGAAGCAGGTTACGATCACGGTAGTGCCCGGGGACACCTCACCGGCCAACGTGGCCAATCAGACGCTGTTGAACACGCTGTTTGCCACCAATCCCAATCCGCCGTCGCTGGCGAGCCTCACCGCTACGCCCTCCACCATTTACGGAATCGATCCCAATCTGCGCGCGCCTTATACCATTCAGTTTGCCGGCTCGGTGGAGCGTCAGATCACCAAATCAGCCACGCTTACGGGCACCTATATCCATTCACGCGGAGTTCATCAATTTTTCTCCAGCGTGTTGAGCGCGGTTCCGGTGCCGCAGTACCAGTTTGAGTCCGGCGGCGTTTTCAACCAGAACCAGTTGATCGCCAATTTCAATGTGCGCGCGGGCGCCCGGCTTACCATTTTCAGTTTTTATATGTTCAGCCACGCCAACAGTGACACAAGCGGCGCCGGCAGTTTTGCTTCCGATCCCACCAGAGGTATCTCCGCCGACTACGGTCGCGCATCATTTGACGTGCATCACCGCTTGTTCTTTGGCGGGACGGTCGCGCTGCCACATGGCTTCCGCGTGAGTCCGTTCATGGTGGCAAATTCCGGCAGCCCCTTTAACATCACGATTGGGCGCGATCTCAATGGAGACTCCATTTTCAACGATCGGCCGGCGTTTGCCACGGACCTGACCCGCCCCAGCGTGGTTCAAACCAGTCTTGGAGCTTTTGACACAAGTCCCATTCCCGGCGAGACGGTCATCCCGATGAATTTTGGGGAAAGCGATCCGCAGTTCACGCTCAATATGCGGCTGAGCAAGACGATTGGTCTCGGTCCCAAAATTGAAGGAGAGGGCAACAATCCGCCGCAGCAGGGAGGAGGGCGTGGTCCCGGCGGAGGTGGACGTGAAGGCGGCCGAGGTCCTGGCGGCATGGGCGGCCCGCGCGGCGGTGGGGGCCCGTTCGGAGGGCCAGAGCGCTCTTCGCAACGCTACAACCTGACCTTCAGCGTGAATGCGCGCAACATCTTTAACAACGTAAACCCACAACCCCCGATCGGCATTTTGAGTTCGCGCCTGTTCGGCCAGTCGACGGCTCTTGCCGGCGGCGTATTTAACACGCAGTCAGCCAACCGGCGTATCGATTTGCAGGTGATTTTTTCCTTCTAAATCAGGCAGGCGGGGATCAAAAGCTCTCTCAGGCAATGGCACTTCGGTGTTGTCTTTCATGCTGAACCCGGGTTTCGGCTTCTCTGCTTCGAGGTAAAATTGCTGCCGCCCGAGGCCGCGATTGAAGAAGGATTGGACCCCGACACAAAGCGCGTTTCGCCAGTTTCTTCATTGGATGGACGAAGGTGTCGATTCCGATGGGGAAAGGTATCTGGAACTGCGCCGCAGGCTGGTCCTGTACTTTGACCGCAAAAACTGCCTCAACGCCGACGACCTTGCCGATGAAACCCTGAACCGGGTGGCACAGAAATTCCAGGAGCGGGGCGAGATCACTAACATCTCGCCGGCACAATATTGTTACGTCGTCGCCAAGTTTGTGTTCCTGGAATACCTGAGGCGGGTGGAGCACAGCCATACCAGCATTGACGATGGCCCCAATCCAACTGGCGCCCCGCAGCCGGACAAATCCACGGAAAGTCGGGACCGGATGCTGGATTGCCTTGATCGCTGTTTGAAGAATCTCTCCCAGGCAGATCGCGAATTGATCCTTGAATATTATGTGGGCGAGCAGCAGGAAAAGATCCAGCGGCGGCGAAAAATCGCTTCAGCTCTTGGCCTGTCCACCAACGCGCTGAGCATCCGCGCCTGCCGCATTCGCGCCCGGCTTGAGACATGCGTGCGCTCATGTTGCGAGCAGCTATGAAGTGTTTCGTTCATTTTTATCTTATCGGTAGTGAGGGATAATGCCGCCGCC
>DASTPO010000335.1:0-3843 GCA_035762225.1 Candidatus Angelobacter sp. | reverse complement strand
GCGTCGCGGGTGAGCAGGTCAGGCTTCACTTTGTCAAAGGTATCCACCGCAGAGTGGTGGGTGTAGCGGTATTCCGGGGAGTCCTGGCCCATGTTGATGCCGGGCAATCCGGCAAGAATAAACGGGCCGGCGTCAGTACCGAACACGGTGTTGTCATCCACATCAACGTCGCCAAAGGACTTTACCGACGCCGTGAATTTCTTGACCGCGGGAATCAGGTCATCGCGGCCGCCCATGCTGAGCTTTACCACGGGGCCCTGGCCGCTATCGAGAATCAAGGCCGCAACATGGTTCGCCATCTCGTCTTTGTGCATTTTCACGTAGGCCAGCGAGCCCAGCAGTCCCTGCTCTTCACCGGTGAAGAGCACAAAGCGGATGGTGCGCTTGGGTTTGAAGCCGCTCAGCTTAATGGCGCGGGCCGCGCCCAGGGTGGTGGCGACGCCGCAACCGTCGTCGGTGGTGCCATCCGCCAGGTCCCAGGAGTCCAGGTGGCCGCCGACCACGATTACCTGTTCAGGATGCTCGCTGCCGCGGATCTCGCCGACAACGTTGGCTGAATCCACCGGCCCACTGGTGACCCGGTTCTGCACGTTGATCTTCAAACGCACGCTCTTTCCCTGGTCGAGAAAGCGGTCAATCTGCTGCTGGTCTTCGGCAATCATGCTGATCACGGGGATTTCATAGTAGGCATCAAAACCCATGGCGCCGGTGTGGGTGAGGTGCATACCGGTGGCGAACGATCCGCCCTGCCCGCCGATCACAGCCACTGCATGCGCTTCATGGGCTTTCTTCAGAAAATCCCCAAACCTGGCAAAGCCGCTGACAGCCGGATCGGCCTTGGGCGCCATGCCCTTTTTCACGATCATCAACACCTTGCCGGCCCAGTTGGCGGAGTTGTTCTTCACTTCGTCATCGAGATGATTGATGTTCACGCCCACAACATCCGCCTCTTGTCCGCCCTCAGGAGTTGAGCCGACCCAGCCCATGGAATCGACGTTAAGGCGGCGGTGAATCGGGTTGATCAGCTGGGCATCAGCGGAGACGCGGGTCCATCCCCGCGAGATCTTCCACCTCTCGGTGTGCACATTCTCCAGGCCCATCGCCCTCATCTTGTCCATCCCCCATATCACGGCCTGGCCAGCCTGAGGAGAGCCAGTGACGCGCGCGCCGATGTAGTCGGAAAGTTCTTCCAGGTCGTCATAGGCCTCGGTGCTCATCATGCCCTGTCCGGCGATGGCGGTAAGCGCGGGCATGGTGCCGTCAGCCGAGGGAGCGGCAGGTTCGGCGGCGCCTGATGCGCCGTTGGCCGGTCCCTTGACCGCCCACAACGAGACGCTTAGAAATGCGATAAGCAGCAGAGCTATCGACAGAAGATTTACTTTACGCATTGAATCACTCCTCAAAAGAAAGAACATGACCGTGACTGTATGGAGTTGCGGACAAGCGATGATAAGCTGATTGGCCTGCAATGGTAAAGGAGCCATGACCGGTGGAAACTCACGTGCCGCGCGAAGGCATTCATTCCTTCAGGCAGTTCATTGTCGAAGTTGCCATGATTGTGCTGGGAGTCCTGATTGCGTTGGCTGTGGAGCAGGTGCGGGAACGCCATCATGAAAGAAAAGTCGCGCAGGAAGCGCGCGAGGGGTTCCGAAGCGAAATGGAGCTGGAGCGCAAGGCGCTCAATTTCTATTTCGACCGGGTAAAAGCTCCGCGTGAGAGCCTGGAAAAATTTCTTGCGGCGGAAAAAGCTGAAAAGAAAGGCGGCGCCACCATGGCGACCTATGAAGCGCCTATCTGGCAATTTTTGCCGTCGGGCGCCTGGGACGCCGCCGTGGGCACGCAGGCTTTTTCTTATATGGAGCCGGCGGAGGTGCAGAACTACTCGCTCGTCCATACCGGGCAGTTGATGTTCAACCGGTTTGCCGAACAGATGCAGCCGGTGCTGGCCGATCTGGATACCTTTCGTGGACGCACCGATTTGACACCAGAGGAGCAGCGGCAGCGCGATCACGACATACGCACGGTCCTGGAGTATTTGAGTTCCATCGACCAGGCCGGGCACGCACTCTTGCGTTATTTTGACCTGGCCACTACTGGCGGCGCACCAACCAGCCAGTGATCCACAAACAGGCCGCTCGACGTGTTTGAACACCAGCTTGAAAGTTTTCGGCTCGTTTAGAATCATGGCGAAGTTTGCATCGACCCAATTTATGAAAATCGTTCTGGTTCTCTTTTTATGCAGTTCCTGCCTGCTGGCCCAGCAACTGGCGCCTGCGCCCAAGGCCCACCTTACTGACATCACACCCAAAGCCGGCTTCTTCAATGAGCCGGCGATCGCCGTCAATCCTGCGGATGCGCAGCAGCTGGTGGCGGCCTGGCAGGTTAACGCCAGCGCGGCATACTCCAGGGATGGAGGCCAGACATGGAAGATCGCCGAGGGCACTGCGCCGGGGAAATACCGGATCTCCGGCGACGTGTCTGTCACGTATGACGCGGCGGGGCATGCGATCCTTTGCTATATCGCGTTTGATAAGCTGGGCTCGACCAACTACTGGGCGCAGGGCGCCACGCGCAACGGTATCTTCATCCGCCGCTCGCTCGATGGCGGACAGGCATGGGAGGCAGAGCCGGTCACCATCATTTCCCATGAATCCACGCCGGGAATTCCTTTTGAAGACAAACCGTGGATCGTCGCGGACACCAGCGGCCCGCACCCGGGGAATCTCTATATCGGCTGGACGCACTTTACGCTTGCGGCCAGCGATCTTTTCTTTTCCCGCTCCATAGACGGCGGCAAAACATGGTCCAGTCCCATCCAGCTCAACAGCGTTTCCGGGCTGCCCCGCGACGACAACGGCGCACTGGAAGGTTTTGACGGCGTGGTGGGCCCGGACGGCACGCTGTACACCATCTGGGACGATCGCGACGGCATCATGATGGCCGTCTCCCATGACGGCGGGGCCACGTTCACCAAAGACCGGCGCATCATTCCCGCCGGCCCCGGCTACTTCGGTATCACCGGCGTTTCGCGCTCCAACGGCTTTCCCCAGATCGCCATGGACCCCGCGGCCCCCGGGAAAGCAGGCCGCAGTTCCAAAGAAGGCGGCAACCTCTATGTGGCGTGGAGTGACTACACCAACGGCGATGTCGACGTGTTTGTTGCGTCGTCGTCAGACCATGGCCGCACCTGGAACAAGCCGGTGCGCGTGAACACGGACCCTTTGCATAACGGGAACGATCAATTTTTTCAGTGGATGGCGGTCGATCCCACGAGCGGCGCCGTCAACCTGATTTTCTATGACCGCCGCACCGACAACCAGAAGACCACGGTGACGCTGGCGCGGTCCACTGACAACGGAAAGACTTTCCAGAACTACGCATGGGACCCGGAAGGCTTTGCGGCCGAAGGCGATTTCCTGGGCGACTACCTGGCCATCACGGCCATGGGAAATAAAGTTTTTGGCGCATGGGCCCACCAGACATCGGAAGAAGCCAAGACCGAGCGCGGCAAGCGAACACGAACGGTATTGAGATTGGGAAGCGCAGATTTCAATTAGCGTTACCGATTAATGGTCAATCGGCCCCGCGCGCCCCGCATGCCGCCTGATGCTGATTGAAGCGCGCATTGCGGCCCGCCACCGCGACAAATTTTGCGTCTTCAGGGAATAAATTGTCTCCATCCGGGTTCTTACGTTAACTTGGGTTTAGTCGGCGAACGGCGGGCAGGCGGGGAAGCCAATCGGGCACGGGGGAGCATAGCTTTTTGGGGAAAAAAATCGTTGCCGCAGCGCTCCTGTGTTTTCTGGCCACCGCTCTTCGGGCGCAGGAAGCAAATCCCGGCCG
>DASTPO010000334.1:0-14596 GCA_035762225.1 Candidatus Angelobacter sp. | reverse complement strand
AGTGGTAGTTTCCGGCAGCCACAAACTCTTCCGCGCGCTGCTGGTTGGGTTTTTCCGTGAAACGCTTCACCCGAAAAAGCTCGGATTCGATCTTGTCACCGGTTTCAATGTATCCGTATCCGGTTTCAGCGCGAGCGGGTTGAACGCCCATGACAACGATGTTGTTTTCTTTGGCGGCGATGTCCACGGCCCGCTGCAGGACTTTGCGAAATTTCTTTTCGTCGCCGATCACATGATCGGCCGGGAACATGCCGATCACCGATTCAGGCTCCAGCCGCTCGAGAAGGAATGCGGCGAGTCCTATGGCCGGCGCCGTGTTGCGTGGCTCGGGTTCAATCACAATCTGCTCGCGAGGCACCTGCGGGAGCTGCCGCTGGATTTCTCCGGCAACATACTCGTTGGTGATCACCCAAAAATCTTTCTCCGTCCCCAACGGGAGAAGGCGTTCCATGGTTTTCTGGATCATGGTCTGCTGGCCGTCCAGCGCGAGCACCTGCTTGGCCAGCTTGCGACGGCTGCGCGGCCAGAACCGCGTACCGCTGCCTCCGGCCAAAATCACGGGATAAAACGCCGGTTTGCTCAAAAGCCTGCTCCTGTTGTGAATATCATCTGCTGTTTCCGGCCGCGGTGCCGAACAAGACCGTAGCCGGCTGGCCAACCTTTTCGGCGGGTAGCGACGCGCACAAAAATTCCAGTTCCCACTGTGGTTTCAGCATAAACCTTTCCACACTGGCAGGGACAATCACGGTCTCGCCAGCGGTCAGGGTTACGGGCGAGGCGCCTTCACTCTCAATCACGCCATAGCCGCGGGTGGCCGTCAGGCACCAGACCCCGGCTTTCACGTGTCGCGGACGGCGGAACTCCCAGGGACGACTGAGATTGAACTTGTCCACGATAAAGCACGGCGAGGTCACCAGATTTGTCTGGGTCTTGCCATTTTCAGAATGCGGCTGTCCCTGCACCACTTTGCCGGCATGGGTCTGCTCCCGGGTGGCTTGCAGGCCGGCTTCAATATGCAATTCACGCGGACGGCCATAGTCATACAGTCGGTATGTGGTATCAGAGTTTTGCTGGGTTTCCACAATCACAGCCCCAGGCCCGATGGCATGCACGGTGCCGGCGTCGACATAAATCATGTCGCCCGCCTGAACATCCAGCCAGTTGAGCAACTGCTCCATCCGGGTTTCGCGGATGGCGTGCTCGACCTCTTTCTTGCTGGTTCCCGGTTTCAGCCCCAATCCAACCTGGGCGCCTTTTTCGGCTTGCAGCACATACCAGCACTCGGTCTTGCCGCAAGCCTGGCCGATACCCGCTGCCAATTCGTCGTCAGGGTGCACCTGCACGGAAAGCTTGTCTTTGGGGAAGAGAAATTTGATCAGGAGGGGAAAGCGAAGGCGATTTCCCGGCAGTTCACCAAGAAATCTAACGCCGAAATCTCGGGTCACGTCGCTCAAGGACCGTCCCGCCAGTTCCCCGTTGGCGACCAGGCAGCTATCACCGGTAAGCCATGCCTCACCGATGGCATCTCCGGTGACCTCCCGGGAATAGACAGGGGAAAGATTGCGGGCGCCCCAGACACGCTCGTGAAATTGCGGCTGCAAAAGCAGAGGATACAATTCTGGCATGCAAGTCAGTCCAGGAGACACAACTCTCTGGCAGTGAACCTAGAAAGGGTTAGACTCGCAAAATACCCGGGATGTTGTCCAGCAGCTTTGCTCGGAATGCGCTGAACACCTGCCTCAGAGCTTGCCAAACCACTCCTGCATGCGTTCCAGGCCGCGTTCAATCTCCGTGGGCGAGGTGGCGTAAGAGAGACGAATGTGGTCGCGCGTGCCAAAGGCCTCCCCGGGAACGGTGACTACGTGGGCCTCATGGAGCAGCCGTTTGGCGATATCGGCCGCGGAGTTAACGCCTGACTTGCCGAAATATGCTGAAACATTGGGGTAAACGTAGAAAGCTCCCTCGGGTTTCACGCAGGTAACACCGGGAATGAGCTTGAGATGTCCCATGATGAGCTCGCGCAGAAGAACGTAGTCTGCTTTCATCTTTTCGACGCAGTCCTGCGGCCCGGTAACGGCGGTGAGCCCGGCCATCTGGACCATATGCGCGGTGCTGGAGGTGCTCTGGCTTTGCAGCTTGGTCATGGCGTTAATGATGGGCGCCGGGGCCATGGCATAGCCGAGACGCCATCCGGTCATGGCGTAAGTCTTGGAAAGCGAGCCGATGATCACCAGGTGCTGGCGAACATCAGTGATGGAGCCGGCGGAAAATTTGCGCGGCGTGTAATTCAGATACACATAGCATTCGTCGGCGATCACATAGACGCCGCGCTTGTGCGCCATGCGCAGGATGGCGGTGAAGTCCGAGGGATCGAGCACGGCGCCGCTGGGATTGTTGGGCGTGTTGATGATGATGGCGCGGGTGCGCGGCGTGATCTGGCGTTCAATCATCTCCGGCGTCAGGCGGAAGTTTTCCGCTTCGTCGGTTTCCACAAAGACGCACTTGCCGCCGGCATACTCGATGATGTCTTTAAACGACACCCAATAGGGAACGGGAACGATAACTTCATCGCCGTGATCGACCAGCACCTGGAGGGCGTTGAAGAGAGCCAGTTTGCCTCCAGTGGAGACCATGCAGTCGTTAGGCTGATAGATGGAGCCGAAGTCCGCGGCGTGGCGGCGCACGATGGCGTTGCGCAGGTCCTGAATGCCGGCCACCGCGGTATAACGCGTGCAATCCTTCTGGATGGCGACAATGGCCGCGTCCTTGATGTGTTGCGGCGTGGAAAAATGGGGTTCACCTGCACCGAACTCCACCAGGTCAGCGCCGGAAGCTTTGAGTTTGGCCGCTTCCGCCACCACCGCCATGGTGGCGCTGATCTCGATGCGGTTGATGCGGTCGCTGAATTGTTTTACTGCCGGTACGGTCGCCATTGAATCCTCACTTCATATTTTGGCTGCGGTGCCATGGAATTTCTCCCGCAACCTTTGTTCCACCAGCTCCGGCACCAGCCCGCGCACGGAGCCGCCAAGGCGAAAAATCTCTTTGACCAGCCGCGAGCTCAAATAGGAATAAGCTTCGGCAGGCATCATGAACACAGTTTCCAGCTGGGGCTGCAATTTGCGGTTCATCAACGCCATCTGGAGCTCGTATTCGTAATCACTGATGGCGCGGATGCCGCGCAGCACCGCTTTGGCCTTCTTCTGCATGGCATAGTCAACCAGCAGGCCTTCAAAAGTTTCGACACGCACATTTTCGTAGCGCCGGACCATGTGTTCCAGCATTTCCCGCCGCTCCACCAGTGTGAACAGCGGATCTTTTTCCGAGTTGCGCAAAATGGAGACAATCAGCTCGTCAAAAATCTTGCTGCCGCGCTCAATCAGGTCGAGGTGACCATTGGTAAGCGGATCAAACGAGCCGGGATAGATGGCGCGCACCAGATTCAAGTTGGTTTTCCTGGATGTGTTGCCTGACCATCTGATTTTAAGCCGGATTGGGGGAGGCGGCAATGCAGGAAATGGCGCAATTTTCAGCGGCAGCAACGGCGCAAGCTCCCGGCCGCTTCCGCCTGCAAAATCTCGCTACAATGAGCCGACTCGGTGGAGGCTCTTTACATCTCAAATGAGAGGCGCGTATGGTTGACTCTCTGGGCCGACCGCCATTAAGGACGCAATCACCCGCATGCAAAGTAAACCTTCGCGCAGTGAAGAGACGCTGCTCTTCGCCAAGAATTTTCTGCAGCATCCCCGGATGTTGGGGTCGCTCATTCCCAGTTCGCGGTTCCTGATTGACCGGCTGCTCAGCAAGATTGACTGGAACCGGGCCCGCACCATTGTGGAATACGGCCCGGGGGTGGGCACCATCACCTCGCACATTCTGGCGCGCATGCGACCCGATGCCCGGCTGGTGGTGTTTGAAATGAATGAAGACTTTGTCGCCTACATTACGCGCGCGTTCCCGGACAAAAGGCTGCACGTGGTGCATGGCTCAGCGGAAAGCGTGCAAGGAGAGCTGGACCGGTTGAAACTGGACGGCGCCGACTACATCATCTCCGGAATCCCGTTCACCACAATGCCGATGGAGTTGCGAGAGAAAATCATGCGCGAGTCACGCGAGGCACTGAATCCCGGCGGCGCTGCGCTCGTCTACCAGTTCACCCGGGCGGTGCTGCCGTATCTCCGCAGCCATTTCCGCCAGATCGATCAGGACTTCGAGCCGCGAAATATTCTTCCCGCCAGATTGTTTTACTGCACTTAATTCTGCGCCAACGGGTCGGTGAAATCTTTCTCGCTCATCCCGATTCTTACCTCACTATTGAATTGATCGCCCCGATTTATCACCCTGGTGGCAATGTCGCCTTGTGCCGTGGTTTGTCGCTTTAGCCGCTGGCCCGGTTGCGGTAGTTTCTGCTTGCAAGAGCAGTAAAGCGGCCTTCGGCGCTCCTTCCTCGCATTTCCTGAAGGCCGCTTCTGCATCGATGAGGCTGCCATGCAGAACACCATCGCAAAAGAGATTGCGCCGGAGAAATCTAGAATCACTCCCATTGGCGCTGCCAATCGGCCGTTGACCGCGAACAAGTACCGGCCCACGGGACCGCCGAAGGCCGAACGCAGGAAACAGGTGCTTCGCCAGGCGCTGCAATTGCCGAAAACGCTGCGAGCCATCTACCGGATCGTCCGAGAGGACCTTTCTCCAGCGGCGCTGGATGATTGCCTTTGGGCGTTCTGGGGCTTTCATCAGGAGAACTGGGACGCGCATTACCGCATGCGTCCCTGGGAGAAGGCGCAACTGGGCGCCATCGAGACAGATGACGTTGTGGGAGGCCTGGCGGTATGGGAAATGGCGCTGATGATGACGATCGCCATGGAAGACGAAGATCCCATTATGGAATACACGCAGCAGAGCGGCGAAGGCTTCCGTTTTCTGCTGCCAACGCTGGGCCGCTTCATGGGCAAGAACGAGGAAGAAGCGAGATACGGAGCGGAGCACGGCGTACCGTGGTGCGAAGGCGCGTGGTGTGCGGAGGAGCGGCGCCACAGCAACGCCTTTGCGCGCATTATTGAACGGCTGATGGGAGTTTCACCCAGCCGGGAAAATCCTAACCAGCCCATGGTGGTAACAGCCGATGAAGAGAGCGCGGTGCAGCACATCATCAGCCGGCAGACCACGGAGTGGAATGCCAGCTCCAGTTACATTGTGATGACCGCGCATGCGGCCGGCGATCTGCGCACCCTTACACGGAACATGGCTCGCGATGAGATCAAGCACCTCTGCATTCTCAGCAGCGCGGACACTTATCTCTTTGGGCCGCGGCCGTGGCGGAGATTGGTTGATCTGGTGAAGCTGGGCATCAGGAATTATCGGCGGCAGCGGGCGGCGCGATCCGGCGGCGCTCTGCTGGGGAGCAATTGGGCGCTGGCGGTGGAGGGCATTGCGTCACACTTGTTGACGGCGTTTTATTTGACCAGGTGGCTCAGGACGGTCCCGTTGCGGACGCTGACCACGGTCTTCGAGACGCCATCCCAACTAGCGCCGCTCGCCGCGTTTAAACTCACTGCCGAACGACGGACCGAGGTCGAGACAATCGCCCGCAATGGAGAAGCGCGCAGACGAAGCCTTGGACGGTGGGAGTCGCGCCAGGGCGACCAGGCGCTACAGCAAAGATGGTTTGAAGATAACAATGCAAGCCTGCTGGAAAACCTGATCGCAAACGACCTGGATGGTTTTCGCGGAGCGGAGACGCCCGGATCGACGGGTGAGAAGGAGATCGTCGCGCAGATCAAGCGTATCAGTGCGGACCCCATCCGTGCCGCGCTGCTAGACCTGTTGCGTGACTACCAGATTCGCAACAACCGTCATGTAAGAGAGCGGAGCGCGAAAGCGATAACGGTGATGGCATCACGTATGACGGGAGTTGAGCGTCGAAAGACCACCAAGACCAATGAGAAGCCGCGCAATGAAGTTGTAACTGTTCCGCTCTCGGGATGAAGGGCTACGCTATGCCATCAGAACCACAACTTTGCCCAGGGTTTCATTCGATTCCAGGCGTTGGTTGGCCTTAACGATATCGGCCAGCGGAAAGGTGCTGTCAATGTTGGGACGAAGGACGCCGCTGGCCAGAAGCGGTACGACCTCCGCGGCGAATCGCTGCGTGACCAGGATTTTTTCTTCCAGGGTTCGCGCCCGCAGCACGGTGCCCCAGACTCTAAGGCGCTTGCTTAACATGTAACGAGCTTCGAGTTCGTAGTTGCCGCCGGCCACGGTCCCGACGAGGACCATGCGGCCATGGGTGGCAAGCACCTTCTGGCTGGCTTTGACGTACGGACCGCCCACCAGATCAAGCACCACATTGATTCCCCTTCCGGCAGTCCATTTCTGCGCGGCGGACTCAAGATCGACGAAGTTATCGCGAACCGCAAGCCCGTCTTCCAGGCCAAGGGCTTTCGCTTGTTCGATCTTGTCGGCTGTGCGAGAAGTCCCGAAAGGCACAGCTTGAATCGCGCGACAAAGCTGGACAGCCGCCAGGCCCACGCCGCTGCCGACGGCATGGATCAGAACGGTTTCACCGGGCCGAAGATTGGCCTGGGTCCACAGGGCGTCGTGGGCTGTGATAAAGACCTCAGGGACCGCGGCAGCCTGCTCATAGCTCAGGTTAGGCGGGATCTCGGCCAACAGGCGTTCGTATGTCACCACGTATTCGGCGTGAGCGCCGCCGCCAATCAGTCCAAACACCCGCTGTCCGGGCTTCCATTGGCGCACGGACGAGCCGATCTCCGCGATCTCGCCGGCGAATTCCATGCCCGGAATTTCGGCGGGGAACCCAGGAGGCGGCGGATATTTGCCTTGCCGTTGCAAGAGGTCAGCCCGATTGAGCGAGGAAGCATGAACACGAACCAGGAGCTGATCGTCATTCAAGAGGGGTTTGCCGACCTCGCGGACTTCCAGGACTTCCGGCCCGCCAAAACGTGATATCCAGGCTGCTTTCATGGTGTTCATTTGGATTCCACTACCCAGATTCAAGTTTACAGGGTGAGGAACTGGCGGCAGAATAGTGCTCTTTCCTGCCAGGCGGTTGGATGATGGCAGCGAACAGATAGCAGTACGTAAGTAGCTGAATGAACGTGATTTTGATCACATACCGCCAGCAGGCGGCTGCGTAAGAATTTGCTGATAAGGGGCCGCTTCGATATATTTTTAGACAGTATGTATGAGGACTTTCACGCTACCGATCGCTGGACCGGACAAAAGCTGCATTGCGTTTACCAGGCATTGATCGTCGCGATTGCCACGCGGCACGCGGACGCGATCGACATAAAGTTTCTTGTCAGCGGCCGTCCCGTATGGATTGCTTTGCCGCATCCAACATGGGTGGAATACCAGAAGCGCACCGGCCGGGTGATTACCGATCCACTGGCCACTCAGGCGGCCGGACATTTTTTGCATTCAGCGATTGAGTCCGGAACGTATGAGCATGGCAGGGAAATGTATACGTTGACAGTGGACGAAGCGCTCGCCCATTTGAATGGAGTCTTGAAGGAAGTCGGCGCGCCGCAAGACGCGTTGGTTTAAGGCGGCCCAGCCGTCGCTCACGCCAAAACCCGCTGTTCGCGCCAGCCCTTGTTTCCTGAGCGCCCCCAGGTTTTGAGAATAGGAGACCTAGCGGTCATGTCACAAACTCTTCCCGTCATCGATGTAGCTTCCACACTGGAAACACTTCTTAAAAGCGACAACGTCCATCGCAACCTGCATTCCGGCGTGCTGGTGGAGAATTCCATACGCCGAGGCGAAGGCCTGCTGGCAGACAACGGCGCCCTGGTGGCTTACACCGGGAAATATACCGGCCGCACGCCAAAGGACAAATTCACCGTAAAGGATGACGCGACCGCCGAGCTGGTGAATTGGGGTGAAGTGAACCAGCCATTTGCCCAGGAAAAGTTTGACGCCCTGTTTGAGCGCGTGGTGGCATCGCTACGCGGCAAGGAATTGTTCGTCCAGGACCTGTATGCCGGCGCCGACCCCAAATATCGCCTGCCTATCCGCGTGATCAACGCGTATGCCTGGCACAATTTGTTTGTGCGCGCGCTGTTTGTGCGTCCTACGCCGGAAGAGCTCAAGACCCACCAGGCTGAGTTCACTATTGTTTCCGCGCCGGAGTTTCAGGCGGACCCGCAGCGCGACGGTACGCGCTCCGAGGCGTTCATTGTGGTGAGCTTTGCCCGCAAGGTCATTATCATCGGCGGCACCAAGTATGCGGGCGAGATGAAGAAATCGATCTTCGGGATCATGAACTTCCTGCTGCCGCAGAGAAATGTGTTTCCCATGCACTGCTCCGCCAACGTGGGAAAGAACGGCGAGACGGCGTTGTTCTTTGGCCTGTCGGGGACGGGCAAGACCACGCTTTCAGCCGATCCGGAGCGGCGGCTGATCGGCGACGACGAGCACGGATGGAGCCCGACCGGCATTTTCAACTTTGAGGGCGGATGTTATGCCAAGTGCATCAAGCTCTCCAAGGAGAATGAGCCGCAGATCTGGAATGCCATACGCTTTGGATCGGTGCTGGAAAACGTGACGCTCGATCCCGATACCCACGTTCCAGACTATAACGACGACAGCCGCACGGAGAACACCCGGTGCGCGTATCCGGTGGATTACATTGAAGACGCGGTGATTCCGGGAATCGGCGGCCATCCCAAGAACGTGATCTTCCTGACAGCGGACGCTTTTGGCGTTCTTCCTCCTATCTCCAAGCTGAACACTGAGCAGGCTATGTACCACTTCCTTTCCGGTTACACGGCCAAGGTCGCCGGGACAGAAGCGGGCGTTAAGGAACCGCAGCCGAACTTTTCCACCTGTTTCGGGTCGCCATTCATGCCGCTGCGTCCGAAGGTTTATGCGGAGATGCTCGGGCGGCGCATGCAGGAGCACGGCTCACAGTGCTGGCTGGTCAATACCGGGTGGTTTGGCGGGCCGTATGGGGTTGGATCGCGCATGAAGCTGGGATATACCCGCGCCATGGTGAATGCGGCCATTGAAGGCGCTTTGAACAACGTGCAATTTGAAACCGACGCGGCATTCGGCCTGACAGTGCCAAAAACCGTGCCGGGAGTTCCGGCAGAGTTTTTGCATCCGCGCGACGCCTGGAAGGACAAAGCGGCGTATGACAAATCGGCGGACGATCTGTCAGCGCGGTTTGCCAAGAACTTTGAAAAATTCGATGTCCCGGCCAATGTGCGAGCTGCCGGCCCGGGTAGCAAGAAACACTGACGTACAGCCGAACATTAGCGAGAAATGGAAAGAGACGCTGCCCTGGCAGCGTCTCTTTTGTTTCGGGATTGCTATTTCAGAATGTCAGCCCGGACATTCCTCAGGCGATGGCGGCTCAAGCGGCCTTGTCGCCGAGGCGTTTGTTCACGGCGGCGCTGATGCGCTCGATGAACGAAACAGGCTGCTCATCGACGGGCGGAGCGAGCCGCTTGCGCAGGAGTTGCAAGAATTTGGTAACGCGGCGAAGCCGTTGCGTTTCCATGCCATCGCGTATCCCCAGCGGGTCAACTTCAGAGGCGGTTTCAATGTACTGCCACAACAGCAGACGCATATCGTCGACCGCGCCCTTGAGTTCCGTCAGCATGTCGACATTCAGGTCCGCAGCCGGCGTGACTTCTTTTTTCTCGGAGTCGGGAGTCTGCATGGCGAGCCAATACAGGTCGCCGTGAACAGCGGTGAGCGCCGCCGTAAGATCCTTGAGATGATTTACCAGTTCCGTCTGGTCCGTATTTAAGTGGCGTTCATTTTCCATGGGGGATACCTCTAGCCCTTGTAATACTTGTATTAGTGTCTAGGATGCGCCTCACGTTGCAATTATGCTGGTTACTCAAGGACATGTCTGGTATCTAGGTTGAGGCGTGAGATTTTCCGCTGAATCCGACGGGTCGGCTGAATGAGGCTTGATTTCAATAAGATAGATAGAATATCCAGAGTTGATGCTGCTTGGATAAGGAAATTGCCTGATGGGGGACATCAGGGAAATAAGGAAAGATTTATCAGGATATCGTTCTAGCCGCGCCGGCAAAGGTTTTTTCCGGCGTCGCGGACCAGAGCTGTTGATTATCGAGTAGTAAACAACTGAGGATAGTTGAAGGACTGTTGCTTCAGCGTTGAAACTATGTTTTCCCGGCAAATACAGGTGAGATATCCGGCAGACGGAGGTCTGCAGCCGTGCCCTATCAAGTGGCTGGACAATTTCTCGATGCGCAATTTCACCAACGATTCGATTTTTGACGATACGCTCCCACTGGCAGACGGGCTGATGGGTGTGGGTACGCGTGTGCCTCTGGACCGCCTGAAACAGGCGATGGAGGAATGGTTCAGGAAAAAGGGCTATTTACAGAAAGAGCAGCAACTGGACATCGAAGAGATCCACCGCTGACCTTCGATTTGACTGTGCTGTAAGGGGTACGCTAGCCTCATAGGCTGGCTTGCAGAAGTGTGCAGCTTTCTGCAAGCCCCGCCTTTCACGGCAAAAAGGACGAGGGTGCAGGCAGGCCCGGCTTGCTTCATTGTCCGGGGGCCGCTGTCAAATGACCAATCCGCGTAAAATTTTCATGCTTCAGGTTCTGGGCTTGTGCCTGGCGGTGCATACGGCATACGGCCAGGGGCTGCGGCCGGTCCATGCAAAAAAAGCAATGGTGGTCAGCGTCCACCAGGATGCCGCCAAGGTCGGCGCGGATATCATGCGGCAGGGCGGCAATGCGGTTGACGCTGCCGTGGCTACCGGTTTTGCCCTGGCGGTGGTACATCCAGCGGCGGGCAACATCGGCGGCGGCGGTTTCATGTTGCTGCGCAAAGCCAATGGCGAGGTCCATTTTCTCGACTTCCGCGAAAAGGCCCCCAAGGCCGCCACGCGCGATATGTACCTGGATGCACAGGGAAATGTAATTCCCGACGCCAGCCTCATCGGGTACAAGGCGATCGGGGTACCAGGATCGGTGGCAGGGCTGGTCTATGCCGAGCAGCACTGGGGCAAGCTCTCACTGCGGGCGGTAATGCAGCCTGCGATCCGGCTGGCTCGTAATGGGGTGCGCCTCACGTACGAAGAAGCGCAGTCAATGCATCATGACGCGCTGAGCAAGTTTCCTGACTCCAAACGCATCTTCCAGCGCGACGGGAGATTTTACGAGCCAGGAGAGATCTTCCGTCAACCCGAACTGGCGCGGACCCTGGAACGGATTGCCGCCAATCCCAGCGCCAACGAATTTTATAAAGGAGCGCTGGCCCGGGAGCTGGCGGCGGAGATCAAGCGCGGCGGCGGGCTGGTGACGGCGGAAGATCTTGCGGAATATGAGGTCAAGGAGCGCCAGCCGATCCGGGGCACGTATCGCGGTTACGAAATCATCAGCGCGCCACCACCCAGCTCAGGCGGCATCGCGCTGGTGGAGGCGCTGAACATTCTGGAAGGCTACGACCTGAGCAAGATGGGCAATCGCTCAGCGGACTCCATTCACCTGACGGTGGAGGCCTTCCGGCGAGCGTTTTTAGACCGCGCCGAGTTGCTGGGTGATTCAGATTTCAGCCGCATTCCGGTTGCCCAGCTGATCGACAAGAAATACGCGCAGGCGTGGCGTCAATCCCTGGAGATGATGCGCGCCAGCGACAGCAAAGAGCTGCGCCGGCCTTCCGGGTTCGGCGACCTGGACCGCTCCGCCGCTTTGCATCAGCCATACATGGGCCGGGAATCAAACAATACGACGCACTATTCAGTGGTTGACGCGCAAGGCAACGCCGTGGCTGTTACCACCACGTTGAATGACAGCTTTGGCTCGTCAGTAACGGCGGGCAAGCTCGGTTTTCTTTTGAACGACGAGATGGACGATTTCACTTCCAAGCCGGGCGTACCCAATCTGTACGGACTGATCCAGGGAGAAGCTAACGCCATTGCCCCGGGTAAACGGCCGTTGAGCGCGATGACGCCGACCATCGTGCTAAAGGACGGCAAGCTTGCGCTGGTGCTGGGCTCGCCCGGAGGGCCGCGCATTATCAGTACGGTCATGAATATTCTGATGGGAGTGGTGGATTACGGCCTGGACATCCAACAGGCAGTGAACGCGCCTCGATTTCACCATCAGTGGCAGCCGGACGAGATTGTGATTGAACGCACCGGCTTCTCACCGGACACCATCAAGCTTCTCCAGGCTCGCGGGCACAAAATAAAGATGGAGAGTTATTGGAGTGACGGTGAGTGCATTGCGGTGGACCCCAAGGCAGGAGATCTGTTGGGCGCTCCGGATGGACGCAACGGCGGAAAGGCGGTGGGTTTCTGATGCTGCGCGCAATGTCAACGCACGTTTACATCAAAAGGCGGCTGCATCCGGGCCTGCTGGACAGCCTGGTGCGCGGCGGCGCCCAGGGCATTGAAGTGTTTGCGGCTCGCGGGCATTTCAACTATCACGACAAAGAGCATGTGAAGGAAATCGGCAACTGGTTCAAGTCAGAAAAAATAGAGTTTCACTCGATGCACGCTCCCATCGGAATGGACAATAACTTCAACTCGGGCGGGCAGCAGGTGAACATCGTGGACCCGGACAAGCGCATGCGGATCGAGGCGATGGACGAAATCAAGCGCGCCATCGAGGTGGCGGAGTACGTTCCGTTTCGCTTCCTGATCCAGCATATCGGCAAGAAGGATGAATATGACGATCCGCGCAAGTTTGAGAACGCCTTGAGCGGCATTGAACACCTGCGCGCTTTTGCGCGGCCTCTGGGGGTGAGCCTGCTGCTGGAAAATATTCCCAACGATCTCGCTACGCCGGAGAAGCTGAAAGAGTTGATCCGGTTGCTGCGCTATGAAGATCTGGGGGTTTGCTTTGATGTGGGACACGCGCACCTGATGAGCTCCGTGCATCAGGCTTTCGGTATGCTGGAGGACCGCATTCGTTCTACCCACGTCCACGACAATAAGCGCGACAAAGACTCGCACCTGTGGCCGGGCGAGGGCACCATTGACTGGGAACAGACCATGCAATCGCTGCGGGGAGCGCAGAAGACGCCGGCGCTGGTGCTAGAGATAGAAGGCGACGAAAACATGGATGTGCCGAAGAGGATGGCTGAGGCCTACGGCAAGCTGGAGAACGCAGGAGTTGCGGCGGAGTAGCAACCAAGCACGGTCGCGGTACAGAGATGCCGCTGCTGGCTTTGAAACAAGAGGCACACGGTCGCCGGATAGAGTTGGACAAGAAGATATGGAAACCACTACGCAAGCACCTGTTACCACCATCGCGGAAATCGGCAAGCACGACGGCCAGGCCGTGACCATACATGGCTGGCTCTACAACAAACGCGAGAGCGGCAAGCTGATCTTTCCCATTTTTCGCGACGGCACCGGGGTGATCCAGGGAGTGGTGCCCAAGAACCAGGTAACGCCCGAAGTTTTTGACACGCTCAAGAACCTTACCGACGAATCGAGTGTGGTGGTTACAGGCAAAGTGCGGGCGGACAAGCGCGCACCGGGAGGGTACGAGCTGGACGTGAATGACGTGAAGGTGATCCAGCGAGTGCCGGAAGACGAGCCGTTCCCGATTGCGCGCAAAGAGCACGGCATCGATTTTCTGATGGAGAACCGCCATCTCTGGGTGCGGACGCCGCGGCAGACGGCCATCCTGCGGGTGCGCGCGGAGATCATTCGCGCGGCGCGAAATTTTTTTGACGAGCGCGGCTTCACCCTGACCGATCCGCCGATCCTGACCCCCGCTGCTTGTGAAGGCACGAGCACGCTCTTTGAAGTGGATTACTTTGACGAGCAGGCGTTTCTCACGCAGTCCGGGCAGCTCTATATCGAAGCCATGGCCATGGCGCTGGGCAAGGTTTACTCATTCGGGCCGACGTTTCGCGCGGAAAAGTCAAAGACGCGGCGCCACCTGACGGAGTTCTGGATGGTGGAACCGGAAATCGCGTATGCCGAGCTGGACGACATCATGCAACTGGCGGAAGAATTCATCAGCCACCTGGTACAGAGCGCGGTGACGCATCGCAAGGCTGATCTGGAGATCATTGGCCGCGATGTAACCAAGCTGGCCAACATCAAGCCGCCTTTTCCCCGCATCACGTATGATGACGCGGTCAAGCTGTTGCAGGAAGGGCACGCCAAGGGGCAGGTGGAGGGTAAATTCGAGTGGGGCGGGGATTTTGGCTCTCCCGATGAAACCTACATCTCATCACAGTTTGATAAACCTGTAATGGTGCATCGATATCCGGCACAGGTGAAGGCGTTTTATATGGAGCCCGATCCGCAACGTCCTGACCTGGCGCTGTGCGTGGATGTGCTGGCGCCGGAGGGGTATGGCGAGATCATCGGCGGATCACAGCGTATTGGCGACTATCATTTGCTGCTGAAGCGCATACGGGAGCACGATCTGCCGGAAGCTTCATTCAAATGGTACCTGGACCTGCGCAAGTTCGGCGGCGTGCCGCACTCCGGCTTTGGCATGGGGATTGAGCGCGCCGTGGCCTGGGTATGCGGCCTGGAACATGTACGGGAGACGATACCCTTTGCACGCACACTGACACGCATCTATCCATAAAAGTGTCTGGAGACGAAGACGGA
>DASTPO010000333.1:0-16929 GCA_035762225.1 Candidatus Angelobacter sp. | reverse complement strand
TGCCGCCACTGACATCATCACCGGCGAGCCTGCGGTGTTCACCAAAGGTGAGCTGATTGATCCCGTCCGCGCCAGCTGCGCATATCCAGGGATGTTTCAACCGGTGCGAATCGGCCAGCAGCTTCTGGTGGACGGCCTGCTGGCCCATTCCGTTCCAGCCATGCCGTTGCGCGATATGGGAGCAGAGCGCGTGATTTCGGTTTACCTGGCGGCACACTGGGTCAAACCCGGGGGACCGCGCCACGTCTTTGATGTGATTGGACAATGCTTCTCCATCGCGCAGGCGCGCATGTGCGGGCCGTGGCAGGCAGCGTCAGACGTACTGCTGCAACCCGAGATCGGCGAGTTTGCCTATGATGACTTTGTTCGCGCTCCTGACCTGATCCGGGCCGGCGAAGCGGCCACGCGCGCGCTCATGCCGAAGATCCGCGAGTGGATGCCGGCTGCGGTACCGCAGACCGTGCTGTCTCCGGAAGTGGCACAAACAAACTGGCAGCCCGGAAACGCCCCCGCGGCGATCAAAACCTAAAGCAGATTGAAGGGGAAATGCGTCAGGACCTCTCCCTGCGGGGAGAGGATCTCGATGACCAGCCGGTCGGTGATCGGCATGTCCGCGGTCTTGATATTCACGCGATAGATGCGCTCGTCATACGGAACCTCGGCCGGCATGCCGATCAATTCAATGGAGTCCGGAGTAATTTCGCGCACTTCCAGGCCGCGATAGGCCTTCACCCGAAATTTGAGTTGCAGCAAAAGCTCGCGCGGATCGCCGCGATATTCCAGCGTGGAAGCTGCGCTGTCCACGACAACTTTTTGCAGGGTCGCGGTAATGCGAAAGCTGAAATGGCCGGGAAACATCTTGATGGTCCCGCCGTCTGACGAAACCAGCTTTGCTTCCATGCCCGAGGCCACGCGCTGCGCGCCTTCCAGCTCCGGGCACTCGATCAGTCCCATCAAGGCAAGATTGACGCCGGATGGCTTGAGAATCACCACGTCATAGCCCGCTGGCGTGGCTGAGTGCATCGCGGAGATGTCTTTGGGGGCGTTCGCCGCCACGGCAAGAGTAGAGCAGGCGGCAAGCATGACTGGCAGGCAGCAAATCGCGCGGAGTCGGATTTTCATGATGCAAATTCCTGAACGACGCTCCCGCTGTCTGGCGCGACCGGCCCGCGCCGTGATACACAAGAAGCGTCACTTGGTGAGAGAAGGATAAATAGAAAAAAGATGCTTCGGCTCCTCTGTTTTACCGCCCATCCTGACGATGAGGCCGGCGGCTTTGGCGGTACTCTGCTCCGCTATGCGGAACGCAATGTCGAAACCCACGTCATCTGCCTTACTCCAGGCCAGGCGGCCACGCATCGGGGCGGAGCGAAATCAGACCAGGAGCTTTCCGCGGCGCGCCGCCTGGAATTTGATGCCGCCTGCAAGCTGCTCAAGGTCAGTCGCGGCACCGTCCTGGACTATCCGGACGGCAAGCTCGATCGCCAGGATTTTTATTCCGTGGTCGGCGATCTCACACGGCGCGTGCGCGAACTCCGTCCTCACGTTGTCATGACTATGGGCACCGAGGGCGCCATCACCGCCCACCCGGATCATTCCATGGTGACCGTCTTTGGCACCATGGCTTGCCACTGGGCCGGACGGACCAATCGCTTCCCGGAACAACTGCAGGATGGTCTCAAGCCGCATCAGGCGCAGAAGCTGTATTACGCCACCGCCCTGTTCACCATGCCTGACCGCCAGCCGGTTTCCCTTTCTCCTGCCACCGCGGTAATTAATCTTGAGCCTCATGAAATCGACCGGAAGATTGCCGCGTTCAAGGCGCACACCTCGCAGGCGCCGCTGTTCGCATTTTTTGAGGAGACAGTGCGTAAACGCGGAAAGATGGAGGTTTTTCACCTGGCCAACAGCTGGAAGCCGCACAAGGTCGAGATGGAGACAGATTTGTTTTCCGGAGTGGAAGAGTGATCTGAACTCAATTCAACCGACTATCAAAAGTGAAAAGCCCGCCAGATTGCGGCGGGCTTTCTGCATGACGCTCCGGTTGCACGCTGCCGATCTTGCTCTACTTCGCCAGCGGCTTGATAATCTCGCTCAGCGTATCTGGCTTTGATTCATCGCGCACCAGGTGAGCGTATTTCTCGCCATCGTGATAATTCACCGTCAGGGTCTTGTAGTAATCGCCGTTCATCACCAGCAGCTCAAGGTTCTTTCCGCTGGCCTTTCCCTCCTTCAGCGCGTCACGCAGCAGGTCAGGATCGAACTTGCGGCCATTCACCGCTACCAGCGTGGTTCCCGGCGCCACCCCTGCCTTCCATGCGGGACTGTCATAAATTACGTCGCGAATGCCGCCTTTATCGTCCAGCGCCAGCCCGATGGAGAAGCGCGCGTCCACGGCATTGCGGACTTTCTCCATGGCCTTGGTGTATTCGCTGGGATTATCGTCATACACCAGCTTCCATCCGGCGTTGGCAATTCCACCCAGAGGAGCGCCCGGACCATACGAATCCAGCCGGTCGCGCAGAAACTTCTTCCAATCATAGGGAGTCACGTCGTTGAGGCCCTTCACTACATCATCAAAGGTATAGGGCACGACCTTTGGCGGCGTATTCCCGCCGCCATGAAACGCGCGACAGAAATCGTTCAGCGACTTTTGTCCTTTGGTCTGTTGCCGGATCACCGTGTCCGCCTCCAGCCAGATCAAAAAACCTTCAGGATAGTAGTCCACGCTGCGGCGCCAGCTCTCGAACTCCGGCGCTGCGCCATAAAGAAGCTGTGCCGCATCAGCCGTATCCTGCAAGGGACGCCACGAGCGTCCGGGTGTGTGGTCCAGCGCGGCTGCGGTTTCCGCGGTTTCATCCAGGAATTGCTGTTTGGTCCACAAGCCCGCGCGCGGAGCAAGAATGTCTCCCAGGTATTGCGTTAAGCCTTCATACACCCACAGCAGGTCACCTTCCATGGGCGCCTGATAGTCCGGCGTGGCAAGCCCTTTGGGCCGGCGATACTTTCCGTTCCATGAGTGCGTCATCTCATGCGGCAAGAGTCCGCCCGCAAGCCAGCGCGCGTCATCGTCAATCAACGTGCGCTCGCCTACGCGATCGTCGCTGCCTTCATGATGTTCCAGCCCGAAGTGAGCCGTGTGATCGCTCAGCGTAAGGAGGAAATGGTACTCACGATAATGGCGTGCGTTGAAGAGCGCGCCGGTTTCCGCCACCAGCCGCTTGTACTCCTGGATCGTCTCTTTCGGCATCTCCAGCGCCGATTCCCCGTCAGCCACTTCATCGATGTAATGCTGGATGGGGCCTTCCGGCGTGAGCGCAATGCGACGGAAGTGCGCTCCCGCCAGCACCGGCGAATCCACCAGCGTGGTCAGCGATACCTGCTTGAAATTGATTTCGCCGCCGGCTTCTCCGGCCACCTGCAATGCCGTGCCATAGTGCCAGCCCGCTGGCAGCTTGAGTGAAGCAACAATCGGAATGTCGTCAGTGTTTGGCCCAGGGGGATACAACACCACCTGGTTCCAGCTGAGCATGTCGAGCTGGGTGGTAGCGGAAGCGCCGGAAGAAAAACCCTCTGGCGGAGCGGGCAGCACCAGGTCCAGCCGCGCTTCAATCGTCGTGGTGCCCTGCGGCACCGCTACGTGGAAGGTGTACATCTCGTCCAGATCGCGCCGCCAACTCAATCTTTGCCCGTTGGCGTAGAACTGTAGTCCTGTGAGGTCCGTAATCGGCCCGGTAGGCCCGTGTTCGCCGGGAATCCATTTGGGAAAAACCAGCTTTGCGTCGCCCGCGGTGACCGGGATCTGCAACTGCGCATGCAGAATTTTTTCCGGAGCATGCGTGGCATCCACCGCCACTTTGATCGCCTGTGCCGGAGCATTGGCGGCCGTGGCCGGATGAGGCTGTCGCTTCTGCGCCAACAGCGGGATCGCGCTCGCACACAACAACAGCAGAACTGTCCGTTTATAAAAAATAGTCATAGGTCCATTCTTCTCCACATGAAGCGAACCAAGACTAAAGGGGATGTGCCGGGGAAGGCAAGCGGAGCAATACGACGGCGGTGCTGAGCTCCGCCTCGCACTTCTGGCCGCGTCTCACTCGGCTAGCAGGTTACCGACAGAATTTGGGGAAGATTTTTGAGTGTAAGTTCGCCAAACTCACTTCTTGCCGCGCTTTGCCGGACTTTCGGGCTGTGCCCCGGTCACGCTCGCCAGCACTTTGTCAAAAGCTTCTTTCGCCGTCATCTCTTTGCTGCGGCTTTTGTTCTGGCGATACTTATGCTCGCTGTTGCAGGTGCGGCAGCGGGTTTTTAGCACCTCTTCACCCATCATTGAAACCACTGAATGGTCCGTGGACAGCTTGCAGCGCGAGCAATAGTCGTCAATATCGTCGCCCAATCGCATCTTCGCCTCCGCAGAATCGTTCTCTTTATTTTGCCGCGAAACCGTTCGCGGTGTCTTGCCTTTGTGATTAAATCTCAGTCGTGCCTGCTCCGCAACGCGGAAAATTCATAACCTTTGAAGGCCTGGACGGCGTGGGTAAATCCACGCAGATGCAGAACCTGGCGGCGGCCCTCCGTCAGCGCGGCATCGCGGTGGTCACCACGCGCGAACCGGGCGGAACGGCTCTTGGCGCCAAACTGCGGGCTGTCGTGCTCAACTCGGCGGCCTCTGATATGTCTCCTCTGGCCGAGCTCGCGCTCATGTTTGCCGATCGGGCTCAGCATATTGACGAGCAGATCTTGCCTGCGCTCCAAAGCGGCCAATGGGTGCTGTGCGACCGCTTTACCGATTCCAGCGACGCTTACCAGGGCGGCGGACGGCAGCTGGGCAGCAGCGTGGTTCTTGAGCTTCATCGCCTGCTCTGCCGTGATCTCCAGCCCGACCTCACCATCTTGATGGTCTCTGATCTTGCTCGCTCCATAGCTCGCGCCCGCCGGCGCAATGCGAGACCGGGCCAAACCGAGAAAGACGAGGGCCGTTTCGAAAGAGAAAACCGCGCGTTCTATGAACGCGTGCTGGCTGCATACCTGGCCGCCGCCAGGCGCGATCCCCAGCGCATCGTCCGCGTCGATGCCACCAGTCCTATTGCTCAGGTACAAAAAAGAATCATCACTATCGTTGAAGATCGGTTCTTGCGCGAAAAACCAGGAGCAGCATTCTAGTTCGTTCTCGCCGGCGTTTCATGAAAACGGAGGCCCGGTTTTTTCCGGCCTCCGTCCTTGGTTTCATCTCACCGTTTCCTGGAGCGAAACTGAATTACCTTCCCACCACAAACAGGTGTCCATCGTTCTGGGAATAGATCCTTCCGTTTCCGTCGAGGGACGCGGGCGTGTACGCCGCTCCCAGGGCCAACTGCTGGAAGATGTTTTGCAGCAGCGTTCCGCCCTGGCCAATCGCGTAGAGATTACCGTCTTCGCTGTTGGCATAGACCACACCGTTAGCGTCCACCACCGCGGCATTCACGCACCATTCAAATCCGTTCGGATGGTCGGAAACGCAGCTGATGGTTCCGTCCGGATTGCGCGTGCAACTCTGCGTGTTGGTGTTTTGGAAGCTCCACTCGATGTTCAGGTTGGGATCGAACTGCGTCACAAAGTAAGACTCCGGTCCCAGCAATTCAGTATTGGTGCGCGCCACCGGGCACCAGTTGGGGTCAAGACAGTACGATCCGCCGGGGTAGTGGTTGTTCTTGAAAATCAGCGAATACGTTCCACCATGGGGGAAGATCGCTGGAGTGTTGTCCCAGCCGAAATTGAACGAGTTGAGGAAATCGCCATTCGCGCTGAAATGGAGCATATGTCCCTGGGCGAAGTTATAGGCGGTGTAAGCGCCATAAAAGATACTTCCGTCGGGCGCGACCATCGGTGTGGAAGAGGAATCATCCAGTACGCGCGCCGGCGGCGGCTCATTGGTCGCCGGGTCAACTCCGAAGGTGGCTCCTGAACTGCAACCGCCATTGGCTCCTGCGCCCCCCGGGTTGCCGATGGGGAAGCTCACGCCGCAACCGTCATTCAACAGTCCGCGGAATGAAGCGGCCCATTTGCCCGTGAGGTTCGCATTCACCGCAACCATGTAGTTGTAGCGGCTCACCAGGTGCGCTCTGCTGATCGAGTAGATCGTGCCGTCCGGGGCGATTGCCGGCGCGATGTTCCACGCCGCGCGCTGGGTGCCGCAGGGAGCCGTCGGCGGATTGGAGTTGGGCTGCGGCGGCCACGGTAGCTGCGAATCAGGAAACGAGACGTTGCAACGGTCATTGGGCCGCGGAACCGCCTGCCCCTTGATCTGCGCCTGTGCAAACAGCGTGTTGTAACTCACCATGCTCACCACGTCAGCGGGCGTAACTTTCACCAGCCAGGAGTTGACCACATCGTCGGTCAAAAAACCTTTGGTCGTGTTTTGCGTGACCTGCACCACGTTGTAATAAAGGTTGCCGCCGGAATCCACGCTGATGGGCGATGCGGTAAACGTATTGGGATTGACCGTTGTGCCAAAGGGATTGATGCGCTTGATCACGGCTCCGGTGGATTTGTTGATTTTGAAAATCGTTCCACCCTGGCCCGGATCATAGAGAAAACCATTCGCCAGCGCCGCGTGATAAACCGGCTCCCAGAAAAGGCTCGAAGACCCGGCTGCGAACCAGTCGGTGTCGAATGTCCAGACCTTTACCAGCGTGCCTCCCTGCCAGGTGTACTTGTTCTGGTGCCACTTCTGTGTGCTGTATGTGCTGTTGCTGTAGGTTCCGTCCTTGGACTCAATGTACACATCGTTGCCGTCGACCAGTGGGACCTGGTAATGGACAAGCAGGGTGCCGGCTGCGTTGGGATCGGCCTTTTCTGCCGCGATGTTGGCGTCGTAAACAATGTTCACGATGTTCCTGCTGAGAGGCTGTCCGGCTACTGTTCCATCAAATAGCGTGTGTTGGGCATTCAGGCCCCATTGTGCCCAATCGGGCGGGTGGCTGGGCGCCAGCTGTGCCGTTGCGCCGGCCGACGCGAACGCGAGCACCAGCAATACTGCACTCATGAAACTGATGACGTTTTTGCAATTGCTCTTCGTGTTCATAATACGACCTCGTTTCTTGGAATGATTGAAACCTGGCCAGGTACTGTGTATGGTTCGGCAGGTCCCAAGACCCGCCGCGGATAGTTGCAGCAATTGAAATGCTTACGACTCGGTGGTGCAGTCTTTCTGGCGTTTCTTTGAGCCCTGTTGGTGCGGCGGCCAGGACCCTACTCCCGGTCGCGAAACAGGGTCGCCAGACTAAAGGGGGATCACCTGGTCAGGGGATCAATCAGGGTTTTGTTCCGATTCTGGAAATTGAAATGGAGAGGCTGGTAAACCGTCCCAGCCTCGATGCACCGAAAGGGTGCGTGAATTCATCCTCATTTAGCTGCTGACGTTGCGTCCAGCAACTTTCTTCTCTTCTTTTCGGTGTGAACCGAACCAGCCCAGCAAACGCTGCTCAAACTCCTCATGGGCCGCAGCCCACGCCATCGTATGCCCGGCGTGAGGTACCAGCCATAATTGCACGTGATCGGGCGCCGCGGTTGCGATTGCTTCAGAGTGCCATGGAGCGATGCTACGGTCATCTGCGCCGTGGATCAGCAACACTGGCGTCTTTGAATGCTCCACCGCCGCCAAAGGACTTGGCTGGAGCAGATCAAATCCGTAGCGTAGACGCGCATACAGCATCGCAGACCAGATCACCGGCCGCGCCACTGTTTTTCCGAACCACGGCTTCAGGTGCAGCGGGCCGGAGACACGCTCAAAGCTCATCTCGCGTGCAGTGGAAAACGGACTCTCAACCGCCACGGCGCAATACCGGTTTTCAGCCGCCAGGGACTGCAGCATGAGCGCCGCGCCATACGACTCGCCAAATCCGTACACACATTGCGGTGTGTCGCGTTCATACAACCACGAGACCCAGCGGTGAACATCATCCGCTTCTTTGAGTCCGTATGTTGCCAACTCGCCGCCGCTCTCGCCGTGGGCGCGCGCGTCCGGCAACAAGACTGCGTACCCGTGCTCCAGCAACAACCTTCCGTAGCCGGCTACGCCTTCCCGATTGTCGGTGATGCCATGCAGCAGGATCGCCGCGTTGCCGTTAAATTCCTCCGGACGTACATACCAGCCCTTTAGCACCGTGCCGTCCGCGGCGCGGATGCTCACGTCCTGTAATTCGGCGTGAAAGCGATTTCTAACCATCGCTGCATACGACTGGGCGTGCTGCAAAGGCCGGCGCTTCACCTTCAAGCTCATTTCTGTAATCACCACGCCGGCCAGCGCGGCCAAAACAAGATAAAGAGCGCAGCAAATGAGCAACGCCTTTTTTAGATTGGGCCTTCTTCGTCCCGGCGCACCCCGTTCTGGCATGATCTGCATGGCTTCCTGAGTTCAGTCCTGCACTCTTAATGACGAGCGCAGGCCACACCAGATTAACCGGCTACGGACGATTTGCTGCCTATTGCAGCGTGAAATTGAGTGGCGTAGTAAGCCCGGAGTTGACTGATGCTCCGCCGCTTCCGGGAGCGTAGCCTGGCGCCGACACCGTCACCGTATATCCCCCCACGCTGATCCAGCCGGACTTGTAGGCGCCCGTTCCGTCGGTAATCACGGTCTTGCTCAGGCGCAGCTTTCCCCCGGTGACTGTCACGGTTGCGCCGATGACCGGCGCGCCGCCGCTATTGAGCACATGCCCGCTGATCTGTCCGGCGCTGGAAAGGAAAATTTTCGTCGGACTTGGCTCGGCCGTCGCATCCAGGGTGGATGTTCCGGTTCGCGCATCGCTCAGCCATCCGCTCTTCGATGCCGCAATCGCATCCGACCTTCGCGCCGAAGCCGGCATGGAAAAATTGCCGTTCACATCGGTTACGGTGGAACCTCCACTGTAAGCGACGGTCACCCCAGCTGCGGGCGTGCAGTCGATCGCGCTCTTTGCCTTGCCGTAGATGATGCCGGGAGCAGTGGAAACTCCTGGGTTGCGATAGGGAACGGTGAATTGATTGTGGCCGTCGGTCAGGTACGAATCCAGATACGGCGAATATGTCGTCACGCTCACGCGGTTCAGCGAAGGCGAAATCCTCAGCAGGCGCAAATAGCCGCCGCCACCGAGTGGTCCGGACTGATAGTCAGAGAGCATCTGGTTCACCAGGTTGCCGCCCAGGCCCAGGTCCATGCGCCGGCCGGTCCCATCGCCCTGCACCACATGCCCGCTCAAGACCAGATGAATATTGGGATACTTTCGCACCAGTTTCCACCACATGTCTTCCCCGTTGTTGTCCTGGCCAACGCCAAAGCTTGCCGCGCTGTTGAGATCGCAGCCGGAAATCCGGGTGTTGTCCATGAACGTGTACATGTGGGTCACAATGATGGCTTCTTTGTCCAGGTTGGCGCTGAGAATGCCTTCGGCCCACGCCAGCGCAGAATCCCGGGGCGCGAACTCCAGCACCAGGATGAGATAGTTTCTCCCGTTCACCTTCATCACGCCATAAAAGTTCTCATTGCTGCCTGCGGGGAAATTTCCCTTGTACCAACTCGCGCCTGCATAGCGTCCCTCGCCAAAGTATGCGTTGAAGTTTTTGGTCGACGCCGTTCTTCCCGCGGGATTGTTCTGGTCATAATCGTGGTTCCCGATGGCCATCATGTAAGGCACATGTCCATCCAGCAGGCGGACCGCTGCATCGGCGTTTTGCCATTGCGTGAGATCGCCGCCCGAATCCACGATGTCGCCCAGGCCCACCACCATCTTGATGTTGTGGTCCTGGGCGTGATTAGCCAGCCACTGCGTTTGCGCGGCAAAAATCTGCGGGTTGAGTGAAGAATAGAACTGTGTGTCCGGCAATGCGGCGATCGTAAATTCGTCCACGGGTGTCGGAGACGGCGTTGGATTCTGCGCCCATGCTGCCACGCTTAGGGCAAAACACACCACTGCCATCGACAAACGACAAAAGCATTTTCTTTGCAACATGCGTGCAGGGTAGTCAGGTAGAGGAGCTGGGACAATCGGGCTTATTGCTGGTGGCAGGCTAAGGAGCTCGCATTAATCCCATGATGCTCATGACTGCGTAAAATGCCCTAACTCGCTCTAATACATCCTTTTCCCGCAATCTGCTTCTAACTACATATCGCTAGTCTTTGTTCCTTCTCAAAAGACAAACCCAAAAGGACCCTCAAATGAAGGTGACGCCCGACAGGATCAAGGCCCGCTCCGAGCAGCTCCGCACTCACGGATTCAAGATCCGCGGCAGCATGGTGCGTGCGATGCTCGAAATGAATGCGGGAGCTCGAACGCCGTCCAACATCAAGAGCGAGCACACTCCAGCCGACAGGACGAACCAGGAAAAACTCAAGCTGGAAAAAGCCTCTTAGTCGACTTACCAGTCCCAGGACGAGCCGCATCAATTCCTGCGTCATCCGATGAGGAACTACTATGACCAAATATGTTCGCAAGCAGAATGGCCGCTCTAACGTCCGCGTCCTCCACTTTCCCGCTTCCGCTCCCGTACCGCCCGGCAACGATGTAAACGCTGACGCGCTGGCTGACGCCATCCGCAAAGCCTGGACAACCAAACCATCGTCCGCGCTCAAGCCTGATAGGAATATCCTGGTCCGGCCTGCTCGCCTGGCAAACAACGAAGGATAACGCTCCTATTTTTCGGCGTAGATTTCCGCAGCCTTTTCCGCCAGGATCTTCACCCGGCTGGGCTCGGATCAATGACTTTCATGTTTTCCCAATCGTAGGCAAACTCTTTTCCGCAGCCCAAACAGACGAAATACGTTCCGGTAATCGACGCGACCTTGGAACGCGGCTGGCCCTGCCGGCAAGTAATGATTGGCGAACATTTTTTGTGGCGGCAACTGAAGACCTGCGACCAGGCCATCTCAAACAATTCGATAACCACAGAACACCTCTCGATGGGGATCCTCGGAGGGATGACAATCAACCTCTAAAATTTTTCAGAACGGGGAATTCCCTTGTCTGAATCTTCTGCTTCGTTTCTTAGGCGTTGATTAGATGGCAGTTAAAAAGCCTAATTCATTTTCTGCAGAGAAGATGGGAAGGCGATTGCCTATCAGGAGGATCGAGTAACCCTGAAGAGGGTGAAAAAAGAGCTGCTAAAAATTACAAGAGGGATATGGCTTCCGGGTCCATATCCCTCTATTTAGCAGTCGACGGATGAGCCTGCTTCTGTAGTAGTAGAGTCGAAAGGGCTTCCCAAAATATAGCCATCTGAAAAAATTCTAACAATATTTGGATATATTACTTATTTCCTGTTGATTCAATAACATACGGCCATGTCCCTCCTGGATTTCCACCGCCGGCCGCCACTCTCCATCTAGAATGAATCATGCCGTTTTCCAGCTTCCATGGCAATCCAGAGGTGGTAGGGCAGCTTCGCGAGATGCTCGGTCGTGACCGCTTCCCTCATGCGGTAATCCTCGCCGGTCCGCTGGGCGCCGGTAAATACACCCTGGCGCTGCAGTTGGCTCGAACCATGAATTGCCTGCAGCCTCGCCTGACCGGCGGGCTGCCCGATTTTTGCGGCGTGTGCAGCAATTGCCAGCGCATCAGCCTGGCTGAAGACCTGGACGCCCGTTTTGCCGAAGCCGTGGAAGCCCGGGAAGGCCTGCGCGAAACCGATAAGCGCGAAACCCGCATTCTGGTTCAGACCCACCCGGATGTCATGGTCGTGCCCCCTGATCCGCCGCAGATGATGATCAAAGTGGACCAGGTGCGGCAGGTAATCCAGACAGCTCATTTCAAGCCGCAGGAAGCCCGGCGCCGCGTTTTTATTTTTACCGATTCTGCGTTCATGAAAGAAGCTGCCAACTCGCTACTGAAGATATTGGAAGAACCACCCGAATTCGCCTGTATTTTCCTGCTCACCCGGAATCCGGGTGAGTTGCTTCCCACCATCCGGTCGCGCTGTGTGAGATTTACCCTGGCTGCCCTGCCCGACTCTGAGATCGAAAACTACCTGCAAGAGCACAGGCCGGAATGGAATGTGCGCCAGCGACAGCTCGTAGCGCGACTGAGTGGCGGCGCCATCGGCCGGGCGCGCTCACTGGACCTGGAAGAATATGTTGCAGCGCGCAAGGATGCGCTCGCTCTTCTGGGTACGGCCGTCCGCTCAATAGATCACTCCGAGCTTTTCCGCACCACTGAGACTTACCGCGCGGGCGGGGAGGGCAAGGAAAAGACCGACCGTCTCCTGGGCGCCGTCTACGGATTGCTCAAAGACCTGCTGGCGCTTGTTTCCGGAACTCCTGACCTGGTGCGCAATACAGACATTCTGGCTGAACTCAAAGCCCTCGCCGCCTCAGTTGATTTCAACTGGATCGCCCGGGCCACCCAGCAGCTCGGTCAGGTGCAGAGCGGGATGAGGCGAAACGTCCTAAGACCGCTTTCCCTGGACTCATTTGCCATTTCGCTGGAGCGGTAACACAGCCCAGAGCTGCTTCTTGCCGCATTGTTAAGAATCGCATTGCGGCAGGTCGTTGACCTTTGAGACGATTGAAAGGTACACCGTGCTGTGGTACGGTTAAGTCACTAATCCGCACTGAATTCCCGGTCATATTTTTGGATTCAGCTCGGCTGGCCGAGTCGGCGTTTGCTCGCCGATGCACTCTCTATTTACAGCGGGACGGGAACACTTATGAAAGAAGGAATGGACTCTACCGCCGCTCGTCAAGCCCCCGAGCGGACCCAGGACGAGGAATTCGTAAGCCGCAAATTGATCCGGCCTTCGTTGAGCGCGCCGGCGCCGCGCACTGAACCGGTTTCAGAGCGCCGTGAACGCCTGGAGCGCACTGATCGCGCGCCTTCCAACGGCCCCCGGCGCAATGGCCCGCCCGAGCAAACCCATGCCGAGAATTACTATTACCAGAAGCAGATGCAAAGCAAGACTCCTGTGGTGGTGGTGCTGAAGGACGGCGAGGAAGTCCAGGGTTTCATCGAATGGTATGACCGCAGCTGCATCAAGTTGAACCGCGGCACTTCGCCCCACCTGCTCATTTACAAGCCTTCTATTCGCTACATCTACAAAGCCGGCGAAGTCAACAAGCCGTAGCGCGAATGCATGCCAATGCGTTTGTAATTGGCGGTTTCCTTGCCCGCAATTGGCAGGAACTTGCCGGCTTTCTTACCGGCGCTCTTTGCGTCTGGCTGCTGATCAGGCAAAACATCTGGAACTGGCCCATCGGCATTGCCAACAACATCGTTTACGTCATTGTCTTTTATCAATCCGGGCTGTACGCCGATTCTGGCCTGCAATTCGTGTACATGGCCATCGCATTTTACGGCTGGTGGAACTGGCTTCATGGCGGCGCGAATCATTCCGTGTTGCAGGCGCGTCGCGCCTCCCTTGCAGGCATCTGCGGATACCTGGCGATGGCCGGCGGAGCAACTCTCGCGCTGTATTGGCTGCTGCGTCACACCCCCAGCACTGTCCCACTGGCTGACGGTCTGACCACCGCGCTGTTCCTCACCGCGCAATACATGATGTCCCGCAAGGTGGTGGAGAACTGGTGGTTCTGGATCGCCGGAGACGTGCTTGTAATCGCCCTCTATGTTTACAAGCATCTCTATCTCACCGCCGGGCTTTACGTCGTCTTCACCGTCATGAGCACCGTGGGTTTGCTGGAATGGCGGAAAGCATCCACGCGCTCTCAAGAAGCGCTTGCTGCCGTCTGAGGGCGTTTCGATCGCCAGGAACGGTCGCCTCTTTTGTCACTTCGTGATACTGTTCAAAATCATGTCTGACGTGGAAGCACTCCTGGAGCATGCATCGCAGGCACGAAGAGAACATCGCCCGGCCGATGCGCAGCGCGATTTGGCTGAAGCGCTCCGCCTTTGCCGTACCTCCGGCACGCCGATGCAGTTGGCTGCAACGCTTACCAGTCTCGGCCAGATTGAGCGGGACCTGGGACACGTCCTGCCTTCTCTCGAGCACTATCAGGAAGCAGCCGAGCTATACCGCGCTGCGGGAAATACCCTCAAATACGCTCACACGATCCGTCACCTGGCAGATATCCACCTTGATGAAGGCCGCCACGATCTGGCGGAGCCGTTTTATCACGAAGCATTGGCGCTTTATCGCTCTGAAGCTACCGCCCAGCCATTGGACCTGGCGAATGCCATTCGCGGTCTGGCCCTGCTGAAGCATGCCACCAATGAACGCGACGCCTCGATCACCCTCTGGGAGGAAGCTCTTAGCCTATACACCCAGGTGGGTGTGGCTGCGGGTGTGGCTGAGAGTTCCCGCCGGCTGGCCCTGCTGCGCAGTGCCCAAGCGCGCTGATTGCGGCGGGCTTTCCCGCACTTGCAGAGCTCGCGTCTGCAAAAGGCTAAATTCCTCCATTGACAACCTAGTAGAAGTCCAATAGCATCTGCAAGTTACGCCCTTTCTGACAATTTGAGGAGAGCTGACTCGTGATTAAGCTCGATATCATTAACGAAGTAGTTAACAAAACCGGTATCACCAAGACCAAAGCTGAACTGGCCGTGGAGACGGTGTTTGAGAGCATGAAGAAGGCTCTGGCCCAGGGTGAACGTATAGAGCTGCGGGGATTTGGCGTCTTTAACGTGCGCCCTAGGAAGACCGGTATTGGACGCAACCCGCGCACCGGCGCTGAAGTCAGTATTCCTCCAGGCAAAGCCGTTCGTTTCAAGCCAGGCAAGGAGTTGCAGTCCATCGACTAAGCTTTTGCATGCACGTGCATGCGGTTCAAGCTTGGCCGATGATGCCCGCAGCCAGGGCCAATTCGTTCATGTCGGACCAGCCTCCCCAGGAATTCCACGTCTTTGATCCTGAACGGCAGGAACTCAGGGTCATGGTTATCCAGCCGCCCAAACGGCGCTATTGGCTGCATGCTCTCCTGTTTCTTGCCGCTGTCTTCACCACCCTGTGTATCGGCGCGCGCATGCAATACAGTTTCGATAACAATCTGGGATTGTTTTCCCAGGACCTGGATTACTGGCCCTGGCAGTGGGTGTGGCAGGACTTGAGCCGGTTGCGACTTGGCATACCTTATTCGGCGTGCGTTCTGGGCATCCTCACTGCGCACGAACTCGGCCACTACATCTACTGCCTTCTGCGCCGTGTGTTTGCCACTCTGCCATTTTTCATTCCTGCGCCAACACTGATTGGTACGCTGGGAGCGTTCATCCGCATCAAGTCGCCCATTCGAAGGCGCGCTGATCTGTTTGATATCGGCATTGGCGGCCCCATCGCCGGCTTTGTGGTCGCGGTCCCGGTGCTGATCTTCGCCTTGCTGGCTTCAAAACCACTCACGGGTGAGGCCGCGCATGCGGCTGCGGCTGCCGCTGCGCATTCCGATAAGGAAGGTATGCTGCTGCTTGGCTTCCCGCTGATCTTCAAGCTGGTGCATTGGGTTGCGTCCGCTCTCGGCAGCCATGCTGCAATCGCCACGTACCCGGTGAGCGGCCTCTACCTGCACCCCACCGCCATGGCTGCCTGGGTGGGAATGTTTGCTACGTCGCTCAATCTTTTGCCGGGCGGGCAGTTGGACGGCGGGCATATTATCTATGCCGTCAACCCGCGCCTGCATCGGCCTGCCTCGATGCTGAGCATCCTGGTCCTGCTGCCTCTGAGCTGGTTTTGCTGGGTAGGATGGCTACTCTGGGCGGTGGTGATCCGTTTTACCGGCAGCCGTCATCCTGATGTGCCGCAGTTTCCTCGCCTTGATGCCAAACGCCGCGTCCTGGCGATCTTCGCGCTGTTGATGCTGGTCCTAACCTTTACTCCAGCGCCATTTGTTGGAGCGGAAAACAGCCTGAAGGGGGTGCTTGCGCAATTTCACAAAGACCGCCAGGAAACGCAGCCGCCTTCCGCACCCTCAAAGTAGAGACAGCGCGTCCACATCCACGATGACATTGGTCCGCGGGATCTTTTCGCCGTCGGCGTAGTCCAGCATGCGCCGTAGCGCCCCATTCAGCTTCTCCCTGCTTCCCGCTTTCAAAATGAAGTGGTAACGAAAATCCCGTTTCAGGCGCATGATGGGCGCCACGGACGGCCCCAACACACGCACGCCCTCATTTCTGGTTGATTCAAACCATTTACCCAGCTGACCGGTCCAGCGCATGGTCTGGTCCAGCTTGTCGCTGCGCACCAGAACGTTAGCCAGCGCGCTGAAGGGCGGATAATGCATCCATTTGCGGAACCGAACTTCCTTCTCGTAGAAGCCGGCATAGTTGTGCTGCTGCGCGAACTGGATTGCGTAATGATCTGGATGGTATGTCTGCAACACCACCTTGCCCGGCGTCTCGCCGCGTCCCGCCCGCCCGGCAACCTGCGTGAGCAATTGAAAAGTTCGTTCGGCCGCGCGGAAGTCCGGGAATCCCAGCGCGTAGTCCGCTCCCACCACCCCCACCAGGGTTACGCCATGCACGTCATGGCCCTTGGCGATCATCTGCGTTCCCACCAGGAGATTGATTTCGCCGGAGTGGAACTGGTTGAGTACATGCTCAAAATCATGGCGATTGCGCACCGTATCGCGGTCCAGGCGTCCGATGCGGGCCTGCGGAAATGCCTCATGCAGGCGCTCCTCGACTTTCTCCGAACCGGCGCCGAGAAAATGGATGTGCTCGCTTTCGCAGGCAGGACAGCGCCTGGGCACGGCCTGGCGGTAACCGCAGTAGTGGCACTCCATCCGGTGTGCCGCCTTGTGGAAGGTCATCGCAATCGTGCAGTTCTTGCATTGCAGCGTCTCTCCACAGGCGCGGCACAGCACAACGGATGAGTATCCGCGCCGATTGAGCAGGATCATCGCCTGCTCGCCCCGCGCGAGCCTGTCGGTGACTTCCTGGATCAGTTGCCGCGAGAAAATCTGGTCTCTGCCAGTTTCCTGAAATTCAAACCGCATGTCCACCAGTTCGACCTCAGGCAGCGGACGCCGCTCCACGCGCT
>DASTPO010000332.1:0-6658 GCA_035762225.1 Candidatus Angelobacter sp. | reverse complement strand
GACATGGGCTTAACACCCTGTGCCCATGATGACACTGCCATCATTATTGTCAGCAAACTATACTTCAGTTGTCGCATTGGGTCTTCCGTTCAAGAGCACTAACCGATTACAAGGTCGATTGAGCAGCAGCGCGATTTCATTGCAGTTTTCGCGTTTAGGTCACGGTGATTTCGATCATTTGCAGGAGCTATTTATAGCAGCGATAGATTTATAGCCGTTCCGTTGATTACTATAGATTGACAACTATATATCTATCGACGGGCCTGTCAAGATAAAAGCCTCGAGGGCCAGACAACCGAGGCAAAGTATGCCTGGTGGTAGTGTTAGCTGTCGATCGTTCATCAGGCTCTTGCAGTCACGCTTGCCGTTATCCGTCGACGACGCAGCATGAGAAATCGCGTCATTGCCTTTTCTTGAGTGCCTCCAGTGTCATCCCAGCGGGGCAAGTGCTTTGGTGCCAGACAAAGGAGCGGAAGGTATTAATTTAACGGCTCGCCGGCGAAGAATATTTCGCGTTTGTGGCTCTGATTTGGCACGGGATAAATATCGAGTACCGAAAATGTTGTTTTCGCGGAGCGATATTTAACAACTCCTCGCCAGTCCAGCTTGGGTCTTTTGTGAAAACGCACAAGAAGTTCTGAAGTGTCTGGCAACGGTGTACCGTCAAAGCTTGCAGGACTGAACTTCAATAAACTCACAAAATCATTGAGCCACCTCACGACCGTGACGTCGCCGTCAAGTTCAGGAATGTTCGCTTTACCCTCCTCATTGATGCGGATAGTAACCAACTGCTCAAATTTGGCGTTCAACGGCGGAGGGGACAGGCTTGCTAGATCAGCCTGTAGCAGATAAGGATCCGTGCGATTTCCTGGCTTAACATAGGTGAACGTTTCACCAGACAGAGAATCAAGCCGAAGAGAAACCAGCCTGGCTGAGGCCGGACAGCCAGACACAACTTTGGGGCTGGATAATACTATCTTGGCGTTCTCGGACGGGTAGACCGGTTTCAAAAGATCGCCGGCATCAGCACCGGGATATCCGGGAACCGGAGCCAAAGTGCCCGCTGCGCCTGGAGCGATATCGCGCACGATCAACGTTGCCAGATGCTGCTGGTTTTTATCCAGAACCTCTACAGCAGCGACAATTTGAACGAGAGGGCTTGAATTCCGGTTTTTTAGAGTCAATGAGGCCCAGGAGTTCTTAGTGGAAGACTTGAACAATAGATGTTGATCCACAAGCTCGGCCGGAGATGAAGGTGGCCAGTCTGCCGAAAGGGCCTTCCCTTCACAGAGAAGAGGAGGCTCATATTGCCCGACCGCATCGCTGACGAAAGCCAAGATCAAGATAAGGCTGAAGAGCAATGATCTAGTTGCCATGGTTTAAGACTCCGCAAGCAAGCTATTATACCTTTGCTCTCATATATTGGTCTTTTGATTGATCTAAGAACTGCCTGTAGTATGCACCGAGGGCTACTTGTTGCGGCGAAACTGCTTACCGTGACAGATCCAATGAACCTTACCGGCTATTAGCATTAACCTGCCGATTGTAAGCTCGAACCTGGGTAATGCAGGCGATCTTCCCGGTTGACGGACAGGCTGCGACGCTCGCTTCACTCGTACCGTAGCGCCACCATGGGATCAACCCTGGTTGCGGTGCGGGCCGGGATGTAGCTGGCTGCCAGCGTAACCAGGGCCAGAATCGCGGTGACGCCGGCAAAGATTGCCGGGTCCCAGGTGTGGACGCCGAACAGCATGCTGCGCATCAGATAGGACGCCAGCAGGGCCACGGCAATTCCGATCCCGACTCCCGGCAGGATCAGCCGCACTCCCTGGGCGAGGACCATTTGCAGCACGTTGCCCCGCTGCGCGCCGAGCGCCATGCGTATCCCGATCTCCTGCGTGCGCTGGCTGACCGAGTAGGCCACCAGTCCGTACAGCCCGATGGTCCCCAGCAGCAGGGCCAGCACGGCAAACACCCCAGCCAGCACCGCGGGATAACGATGCAGGAACGCCGCGGGCGAGCGCTGGATGCGGTCTTCCATGGTCTGCACCTCAAAGGTAATGGCGTCCGGGTCCATTTGGCGGATGGCGCCGTTCACGGCCGTGATCATTGCGTCAGGGCGCTGTTCGGTGCGCACGATCAGGTTGAAATACAGCCGGGCATTGGCTTCCATCGGGGTGTAAATGGCGGGACGGGAAGGCGCGTCCAGCGGGCCTTCTTTTACGTCGCGCACGACGCCGATCACCTGCCGCGGCTTTTCCTTGTCGGAATAGGTGAACCATATCTGCTGCTTCAGTGGATCAAGGCCGCTCATGAACTGGTCCGCCAGCGTCTTGTTCACGATCACCCGCTGCGGGCCGGTGGCGTTGTCGGCTTCAGTAAACCAGCTGCCCTGGAGCAGTTCAGCGCCCAGCGTCTGGAAATAAGTGCGGCTCACTGACCGGCTGTTGGCTTCCCTGCCCTGCGGCGTATCAGAAGGCAAGCCCACCACGCGCAGGTTGCTGGTATTGCCGCCGTTGGAAACCGGCAGCACGCTGCTGCTGCCCACTTGCTTCACTCCCGGCAGCGCGCGAATGTGCTCCAGCAACTGTTCATACGCCTGCATTTGCTCGGCCGGATGGGGAAAGCGTGATTCCGTCAGCGCCACGCCCAGCCCCAGCAGGTTGCGCTGGTCAAAGCCGGGATCGACGTCGAGCAGGCGATACAGGCTCTTGACCAGCAGGCCCGATCCGGTCAGCAGCACCATGGCCAGCGCGACTTCGCCGATCACCAGCGCTGAGGCGAACCGCCGCCACGATCCGGCATGCGAGCTGCGCGATCCTTCTTTGAGCGCGCCCTGCACGTCAGTGCGCGAAGCCTGCAGCGCCGGGGCCAGCGCGAACACCACGCCGGTAATCACCGCCAGCAGGAAAGCGAACAGGACAACGCGCATGTCCATGCTCATATGCTTCAGATACGGCACGCTATCCAGACGGTCAGCGGGAATCATGGCCACAAACGCCTTGATCGTCCAATGCGCCACCGCCAGCCCCGCCATTGCGCCGGTGAGGGAGAGTATGAGTCCTTCCATGAGCATCAGCCCCATCAGGCGTGCGCGGCTGGCCCCCAGCGCCGTGCGGATGGCCATCTCATTGCGTCGCGCCATCGAGCGCGCCAGCAGAAGATTGGCAACGTTGGCGCAGGCGATCAGCAAAAGCAACCCTACCGCCCCCAGCAGCACCAGCAGGATGGGACGAATCTCGCCGACGATCACTTCATTCAGGGGCACTACGTTCGTGCGCAGCTTGTCATTGGTCTGCGGGTATTGCTTCTCCAGACCCGCGGCAATCAGGTTCATGGCGGACTCCGCGCTTTGGCTGGTAATCCCGGGCTTCAACCGCCCCACCGTGTTCAGCCAGTGCAGGTTTCTGCGCTGCAACAGGCCGCCGGTGGCATGGAGCGTGAGCCATACGTCGGGATCGCCGACCGGGGCAAAATGAAAATCTGCCGGCAGCACTCCGATAATCGTGGTCGGCTGATCGTCAATGGTGAGCACCTGCCCAACCACGTCTTTGCCGCCAAAATGCCGCTGCCAGAAGCCATAGCTGAGCAGCAAAGTCCGCGGCGCCGCAGCCTGGTCTTCACCCGGACGGAAGTCGCGTCCCCGGATTGGCATGACGCCCAGCGTGGGGAAAAAATTGTCACTGGCCACCGCCGAAGCCAGCAGCTCAGGGTTCGTTCCGCCGCGCAACAGCACCTGGTTTTGCCCGAACGCCGCCAGCCCTTCAAAGACCTGTTGCTGCGCCTGCCAGTCGAGGAAGTCAGGATAGGAGACCTCAAACTGATTGAAAAGGCCGGTGGCGCGCGAGTCATACACCTCCACCAGCCGCGAAGCCTCGCGATACGGCAACGGCCGAATCAGGGCCGCGTCCACAAAAGTGAAGATGGCCACGTTCGCGGCAATTCCCAGCACCAGCGTGATCAGGGCAATCGAGGTGAAGCGCGGTGATTTCAGCAGCGCACGCAGCTCGTAGCGAAGGTCCTGGAAGATCGATTCCATCATGGTTCATGCTCCTGGGGGCAAAGAGTGAAAGACACGCAGCTGACTGGAATACTCAGGGTCGGGCAAAAAGGTTCCCGTATGCAGAATTTAGACGGGTGAGGATTCAAATTGTTTCGGCTCGCCAGGCGTGCCAACTCGCGCCGCGACGGCAAGAAATGTCGGGACGAACTGCATCTTCCACTTCGCGGATGAATCTATTCGAGTAGCTGGATTGAACAGGAGCATACATGCCGCTGGTTCGAATCTCTTTGCTCGCGGGCAAACCCGAAGCACACAAACGCAAAATCTCTGAGGCCGTTCACCGCGCCCTGGTCGAGACCATCTCCATTCCCGCACAGGACCGTTTTCAGATCATCACCGAGCACGGCAAAGCGGATTTTGTCTATGACGCGGAATATCTCAACATCCACCGCACGGACGATCTGGTGATCATTCAAATCACGCTGAGCGCGGGACGGTCGCTGGAAGTAAGGAAGTCGCTCTACCGGCGCATTGCCGATCTGCTGCACCAGGAAGCTGGGCTGCGCAAAGAAGATGTTTTCGTCAACCTGGTTGAGGTGGCGAAGGAGAATTGGTCATTCGGCAACGGCGAAGCCCAGTACGCAACGTAAAGACTTTGAGCACACGTGCGCCTGCGGCGTAGGCTAGCGCGTAATCCCGCCGGCACGGATCAACTCGGCCAATCGGGCAAAGTCCTCGGCAAAAACGCGGTCGTGCTCGATCTTCGGGCTGACCTTGCGTATCGCGGCATGCGCCTGCTGCAACGCCTCACTGCTCTTGAGCGGAGCAAGAAAATCCAGGGCCTGCGCCGCGGCACAAGCCTCGATGGCCAGAACATTGGTTGTATTGGCCACCACGCGCTTCAGTTTGATGGCCGCCGCCATGCCCATGGAAACGTAATCTTCTTTATTGCCGGACGTGGTAATCGAATCCACGGACGCCGGATGCGCCAGCACTTTGTTCTCGCTGGCCAGCGCCGCCGCGGTCACCTGCGGCATCATGAACCCGGAGTTGATGCCCGCATCGGGCGCAAGAAACGGCGGCAGGCCTTCATTCAGCGCCGGATTTACCAGCCGTTCAATCCGCCGCTCGGAAATTCCCGCCAGCGCGCTCAACGCAATCGCCATGTAATCCAGCGCGAAGGCCAGCGGCTCGCCGTGAAAATTGCCGCCGGAAATAATGTCGCCTTGCGCCTCGCCCTTGACGAAGACCAGCGGGTTATCCACCGCCGAATTCATCTCAATGGCAAAGGTGCGGCGGCAGAACTCCAGCGTGTCGCGAACCGCGCCATGGACCTGGGGAATACAGCGTAAGGAATAAGCGTCCTGGACGCGTCCGCAGTCTTTGTGCGAGTCGCGAATTTTGCTGCCCGCAATCAGCCGACGCAGGTTCGCGGCAACTTTCATCTGGCCCGCATGGGGCCGCGCCGCGTGGATGCGCTCATCAAAAGCGACGTCGGTGCCGTGCAGCGCGTCCAGCGTCATCGCCCCCAGGACGTCAGCGGTTTCCGCCAGCGTTTCCGCGGCCATCAGCGCAAGCGTTCCCACGGCCAGCATGGCCTGCGTTCCGTTAATCAGCGAAATCGCCTCCTTGGCTTCCGGGACCAGCGGCTTGATCCCCGCACGGCGCAGCGCTTCTCCGCTGCCGCTGCGGCCACTCTCATTCCAGACCTCGCCTTCGCCGATCATCGCCAGCGCCAGGTGCGCCAGAGGAGCCAGATCGCCGCTTGCGCCTACGCTTCCCTGTGACGGCACCACCGGATGCACACCTTGATTCAGCATGGCGCAGATCAGTTCAATCACCTCCGGACGCACGCCAGAAAATCCTTTGGCCAGCGAATTGGCGCGCAACAGCATCATGGCGCGCGTCTCTTCCGGGCTCAGCGGCTCGCCTACTCCGGCGGAATGCGAGCGGATCAGGTTGATCTGCAGCTGCCGGTTCTGCGCCGGCTCAATATGCACATCGCTCAGCTTGCCTACGCCGGTGTTGATGGCATACGCGACGCGGTTCTCCTGGAGCAGTTTGTCCACCACGGACCGCGCGGCCACAACTTTTTTCCGCGCAGCGGCCGCCAGCTCTACCGGTCGGCGTTCATAGACCACCTGGCGCAGCTCAGCGAAAGAAAGGTCGTTGCCATTGATTGGAAGAGGCGTGGTCTGGGCAGTCATGAATTCCGTTTGTTGGCTGTAAAGGCCTGCATAAACTTTTCCGGCAGCGGCCGGCGCTCGAACTTTTTGTTCACGATAATGTGCATGGTTTCGCCCGTAGCCAGAAGCGTGCGGTCGCTCTCACGGAAGATTTCATAGGTGAAATGCAGCAGCGACGAACGCACGTTCCTGATCTCCGTCCTGATTACGATCTCATCATCATACTGGGCCGGGGCTTTATAACGCACCCGCAGGTCCACCACGGGAATGAAACAGTCGTCCTGCTGCTCCATCTGGCTGTAATGAAAACCAAGCTGCCGCATCAGCTCCACCCGTCCGACCTCCAACCATATGACGAAGTTGGAGTGGTAGGCCACACCCATCTTGTCGGTCTCGGCGTAACGCACGCGCAGTTTGGTTTCACCCGCGATGGTCATTTGCCGGTCCACCTGGGCTTGCGCTTCTCCAG
>DASTPO010000331.1:0-9673 GCA_035762225.1 Candidatus Angelobacter sp. | reverse complement strand
CTCGCCGGCCGCCATCAGCCTCGCTCCCGGACTCAAGCCGGGGCCTGCTGTGGGCTGGGCCGTGATCTCGCGGGTGAATTGCGGCACCGGGCGGGCCTTCATCAACGCCGCGCGGACCGATTCGCGCACAAAGTCATGCACAAGGGCGTGCTGGCGGAAACGCACCTCCGTCTTGGACGGGTGGACGTTGGCGTCAACCTCTTCATGCGGCAGTTCGATAAACAGCAGCACCACGGGAAAAACCGTCGGCGGCAGGATATTTCTGTAGCCCTCAATGATTGCATGTTGCACCATGCGGTCACGAATCAGGCGGCCGTTCACAAACACGTAGATCGAATTGCGGTTCAGCTTTTGCAATTCGGGCTTGGAAATGAATCCATGCAGCCGCAGATCGCCCGGAACCGGAGGCTGATAGTCTTCGCCGCGTCGCCACGGGGGAGGCTCGGGTATGCCCACACGCTCCAGCTTCATCAGGGCTGCCAGCGGCACAAGCTGGTCCAGCGTCTCCCGCCCAAAAATCTGGTAGATACGGTCCGAGTGCGAGGCCACCGGCGCCGCCACCAGCATGGCGTCAGTGGCTGAATGCAATTCAAAGTGCTTTTCCGGGTGGGCCAGCGCATAGTGCGTCACCAGCGACGCTATATGGGAAAGCTCGGTGGATTCGGCTTTCAGGAATTTCTTGCGCGCCGGCGTGTTGAAGAAAAGATCGCGCACCGCCAGTGACGTCCCATGCGGCAGGCCTGCCTCTTCCACGCGCAGGATCTTGCCACCGGCAATCTCCACCACGGTCCCGCCCGGCTCGTCTGCGGCGCGTGTCTCCAGCAACACTCGCGCCACGGATGCGATGGCGGGCAGCGCCTCTCCGCGAAAGCCCAGCGTGTGAATGTTCAAGAGGTCTTCCGCGTCCTGTATTTTCGAGGTCGCGTGCCGCTCAAAGGCCAGCAGCGCATCGTCGCGCACCATGCCGCAGCCGTTGTCGATGACCTGGATCAGCTTCCTGCCGCCGGCCTCCACCTGCACGCGGATGCGCGTGGCGCCGGCGTCCAGTGAGTTCTCCAGCAACTCCTTCAGCACAGATGCCGGACGCTCCACCACCTCGCCCGCGGCGATCTTGTTGGCAACGTGCTCAGGAAGTACGTGGATGCGGCCCATGAGTATCTACATTCCGAGCGCTGGCAGGCGCGAGGAACCCCTATAGTAAATGTTTTTTTGTCAGGGCAGGTATTCAGTGTGCTGTGGCTTGGGAAGGGAAAATCGACCGCCAACTGAAATGGCTTTCCGACGAGCCGCTCGCGGCATACGCGAATGAAGTTGCTATCGGCAAAACCGCCTTGGCTTTTGCGCACCGGGAATCAAGTCGCCTCAATGCACGCCCAGTTCGGTGCTACACCAACGTGGTCGGAGATCTCGACTGGATCGAACGATCCTGCAATACCGAGATACGCGCAACATCCCTTGGCTGCGGTCATGCTTCCAAAGAGATCAGGCTCAAGCGCTCATTTCGCTGCCGTCGCGCTGCTCAGCGCAGGCGCCGGATATTGCGGCAGCTTCTCCCGCGTGCGGTTGGCGCGCTGAATATCAAGTTCGCCAAACAGGATTGACGGGCTGACGATCGCGCTGGGCAAGGGCTCCGCCCGGTTATACACATAGTTGTCATTACCGGCCGCCACAATGTCACTGCGCAAAGCGCGGGTATCCAGCTGCTTGAACACTGCTCCCCGAACCATCTCCATGTGCCCGTCGCTGACGTAAACGCGGTAAAGCAGGCGGGGCGAGAGCTGCGGGCCAGTGGTTTCCACGTAGTATCCATACGGCCGGCCCTGGTCCTTGCACATGGCGATCAACTTCTTCTTCAGCTCTTCGAACGGCACACCATTCGACACCTTGAATATCAGGTTGGAGATATTCGGGCGCGGCGCTCCGGCCAGCGCGGTGCGTCCGTGACCGTTGGAATGCGGAAAGTCGCGGATCGGTTCGCGTCCCAGCAGATAGTTTGTCAAAATGCCCTTGTCGATGACTGTGACTTTCTGCGCTTCCACACCCTCATCGTCCACGCTGTAGGTCCCGGCCAGGCTTTGATGGTCGACTTCCCTGGCCTTCGGATCGTCCACCACGGTAAACATTTCCGGCAGTACGCGGCCTTTGTAATACGACGCAAACTCTCCGTTGGTGCGCGCTGGATTACCCAGGTCCGGCCGGATGCCGAGAATGTTCGGGACAATCAGCCGCTCGAACAGTGACGTAGCCGCGTCGCCCGAGAACAGTACCGGGCCGCGATAGTCGTCTTCCACCAGCGGGGCCTTCTTCAGCTCATTGAACGTGGCGATCAGCTTCTTCGCTTCCGTGTCAATTTCCTCTGCCTTGGGCAGTTCGTCGGCCTTGGTCACCACCCAGCCGTGGCTGCGCTCGATCCACATTCCGTCATCGGCCTGGGCCGACCCGGAAAACACGTAGGTGTATACCGACCGGCCGCTGCGCGTGACTGTGCCTTCCGTGTTCACAAAATAGCGGTTCAGTACGCGGAAGTTCAGGTAGGAGCTGCTGCTCTCCAGCGTGGGATCGCTGCGGAAGAGGTCGGAAGTGGAACGCAGCATCTGCTTCCACTTGCTGATGTCCACGTCAGATTTCACCAGATCGTGCACTGACTGCGCCGGCTTCTCCTGGGAAAAATCCACCAGATCATTTTCTGTCTCTACGTTCTTGAGCGCCGCCTGCTTTTCCGTGAAGCCGCTGAGCGCTGCCTTATAAGCCTTGTCGGTGGCCAGCCAAAGTTGCCGGCGAAGCGCCAGTTCCTGGTTGTCAGTGGGCATTACCTCCACCGCGCCCATGCCTTCGCCAAAGTAGCTGTCCTGCTTGTAGTCGCCAATGCGCACCACCACGCGCACCAGACGCCCGGTATTGACCTGGTCGGTGCGCAGCGCTCCCAGCGTGGCGTCGGCGATTGAATCCTGAAGCTCGGTCACCTGATAATCGATGTAATAAGGCCGTTGCAGTTCGCCCAGTTGCAGCTTCTCCTGCGAACGTTTCAGCTCGGCGATCATCGCCTTGAGAACGGGATCGCCATGGTCGTCATTCGAAATAGAGGAAGCTGTCGTCGCAGGCGCAGGACTGTCGCCCGCCAGCGCTGCGGTGGAGAATGCCAGCAGCAGAAGCGATATGAAGATCAAGCCACGCATTAGTGCACCTCCGGCTTGGCGCCTTGTTGCTGCGTTGCAACCTCAGGCTTGTCCAGCCCGGGTGGCGGCAGTACGGGAGGCCGGTCATGGCCCTGGGCCACCTTTTGTACTTCAATCTCAGAGAACAACATGGCCGGAGCCGCCGCAGCCACCGGCACCGCCCCGGACTCGGCTCCACACTCGCCGTTAAAGATGTCCACTTTCTGTCCGGTAAGCACGATCCGGTTCAGCGCATTCAGCGGCGTGCCGATAATGTCCACCCCGCGCACCAGTTCGTCCGGGCGCCCGTCGGGATAAATCTTCCACACCATCAGCGGCATCACCTGAAAGGCTTGCGGCATGTTGCGCGTGGTCAGCGTAAACCCGCCGGCAATGTCTTCAAAATAGAGCCCAAAAGGCTTTTTCTGCTTTTTGATTTCGTTGATCAGCTCCTGCCGCAACTGCGAATCCGGCACGGTCTTGTTGGAGCGGACAATCAAATTGCCCTGGCGGCCCACCGGCATCAACCCGCTCTGGCCGCGCCCATGCCCGTTGGACTGAAGGAAGCCTTTCACCGGCATGCGCGACATCAGGAACTGCTTGAGCACGCCGTTGGAAATCAACTCCACTTTGCGGCTCTTCTCGCCTTCCTCGTCATAGTTATAGTTGCCGCTCAGCTCCACGCCTTCGAGCGATGGCAACGTGGGATCATCTTCCACGCTGAGAAATTTTGGCAGCACCGGCTGACCGATCATCTTGGTGAATGTCTGTCCTTCATTGTCTCCGCGCTGGCGCTGGCCTTCCAGCCGATGGCCGACGACTTCATGGAAGAACACGGCCGCAGCCCGGCCGGACAGCAGCGCGGGACCGTTGAACGGCTCCACTACCGGGGCCTTCTTGAGCTTCTGGAGGTCTTGCGCGATCTTCTCTATCTTGGCCAGGATCACCTGCTCGGATGCCAGCTTGTCGAAAGACGACGCGTCAAATGTCTCCGACCGCGCCAGCTCCATGCCGTCATTGGAGCGGGTACTGCCCAGGGCCAGCACGCGGATCAAGGGACGTGAATCCACCAGCCGTGAATTTTCACTGGAAACAAAGTAGCGCGTCGAATCCTTCACCATGAGTACGACGGCCGAGCTTTCAATGTCAGGATATTTGGCAAATACATTCGAATAGCGGCGGATGCGTTCTTCCCACTCATGCTGGTCGAATTTCGGCGGCACGGCGGTCTGCCCGATGTACACCTGCGGCTTCTCGGTGGAGAAATCCGGCGATGAATCTTCTTCGTCCGCGCGCACCTTGGTGTTGGTCTTTACTTCCAGAAATCCCTGCGCCGACTTCTTGTACATCCGGTCTGTATTCAGCCATAGCACGCGGGCAATCGCGTCCGGCTTGTCGTCCAGGGGCAGCGACGCAGTGGTGATCGCGTTGAAGCGATTTTCGCCGTGCGTATTGTCCAGCGCGCGGCTTCCGACCCGCACGGAAACATCAACGGTGCGGTCATGCCGGTCTACGTTGGCCACCAGCGCTCCGCTGCTGGCCATGATGACGTTTTCAAAATCGTCACTGGCGGAGTAGCTGATAAAGTAAGGCGCCGGGTCGGCCTTGCTGAGCGAACTCATCGCGCGGTCCAGCTCCTGCTGCATGGTATGCAGCAGCGGCGGCTCCGAGGTTCCCGAGCTTGCGGTTTGTCCCAGCGCCAGCGGGGCAGCCAATAGCGCAGAAAATGTGCAGAGTAGAAAAGACTTCAATGATGACATGGCTACTGATGAGTGTACCTCAAGCTTTAGACACCGGAAATGTTACGTTAGGCCTTTCCGCGGTCTCGAACAAGCGAGGTCTCTAGTTAAGAAGTGTATAGAGCCGGGGACGGCGCGTCAGTAGGCTAAAAGGCTTACCTTTGCGGTAAGCCCAGTCAGTATCAGAGGCACGTAACCTGTAAGGTTCTTTTCTTACATAGTCAGAATCGGACCTGCACACCCGTTGCCGCCCGATTGCGTAAGCTTGAGCCTATTCAGCGGCGGTCTTTGTTGCAGCCGGCCTCCAGCGTAATATCGGCTTGCGTGCCGCAGCTGTCTCGTCGAGCCGCTTCACCCGCGTGGTGTGCGGAGCGTTTCTCACCATCTCAGGATCATCTTCAGCTTCGCGCGCAATCGACTTCATTGCATCCACCAACAGATCCAGTTCTTCCAGGCTCTCGCTCTCGGTGGGTTCGATCATGATGGCGCCATGCACCACCAGCGGGAACGACACTGTATAAGGATGGAAGCCATAATCGATCAGCCGCTTGGCCACGTCGCCCGTCTTCACGCCCTTCTGTTCCTGAATATGATCGCTGAAAACCACTTCGTGCATCGATGGGCTTTGGTAGGGCAGGTCGTAATCGCCTTCCAGCTTTTTTCGGATGTAGTTCGCGTTGAGCACCGCGTCTTCCGTGGTCTGGCGCAGGCCATCAGGACCGTTGGCCATGATGTAGGCCAGCGCGCGCACGTGCATGCCGAAGTTTCCGTAAAACATGCGCACCCGGCCTACTGATTTTGGGCGGTCATAGTCAAACGCCAGGGTGCCGTCAGCTTTCTCCACGATCACCGGTTTTGGCAGGAACGGCTCCAGTATCTTCTTGCAGGCCACCGGCCCTGATCCGGGACCGCCGCCGCCATGCGGCGTGGAAAATGTCTTGTGCAGGTTCAGGTGCATCACGTCCACGCCAAAGTCGCCGGGACGCGTCTTGCCTACCAGCGCGTTCATGTTGGCGCCGTCCATGTAGAGCAATCCTCCTTTTTGATGGAGGATTTCCGCGATCTTATGTATCTCCTGCTCAAAGATGCCCAGCGTATTGGGATTGGTGAGCATCAGGCCGGCAACGTCTTCATTCATCTGCGCCGCCAGCGCGCTTACATCCACCATGCCGCGTGAATTTGATTTCAGATTTTCCACCGCATAGCCGCAGATGGCCGCGGTAGCCGGATTGGTGCCGTGCGCCGAATCAGGGATCAGTATCTTCTTGCGCGGGTTCCCTTTCGACTGCAGATAGGCGTGCATCAGCAGGATGCCGGTCATTTCGCCATGCGCGCCGGCCGCGGGCTGAAGCGTGATGGCATCCATGCCGGTAATGTCCAGCAGGCAATCAGAGAGCGTCTTCATTACCCGCATTGCGCCCTGAGAAACATCGGCAGACTGAAACGGGTGCGCGTTCGCCAGCCCGGGAAAGCGCGCCACCACTTCATTCACGCGCGCGTTGTATTTCATGGTGCAGGAGCCCAGCGGGTACATGCCCAGATCGATGGCGTAGTTCCAGGTCGACAGCCGGGTGAAGTGGCGGATGATCTCCATCTCGCTCACCTCCGGCATGCTGCCCAGATCAGCGCGAGCCGCGGTTCCCAGCGCCTTCTTGTAATCCACTTCCGGCACGTCGAGCGGCGGCAAGCGGTAACCCTTCTTCCCCGGCGAGGACCGTTCAAAAATCAGTCCTTCATTCTGGTTCACGTGCCGAACGGCTTTCCTGATGTCTCTATCGCTCATTGGCCCACCACCTGTACCGCCGCATCAATCTGTTCTTTGGAATTCAGTTCTGTGCAGCACCACACCGCCGCGTTGCCCAGTTCCGGATACTGCCATTTCAGCGGAAATCCGCCGATGATTTTTTTTGCCTGCAGCCGCCTGTTGATCTCAAAAGGATCGGCCTTAGTCTGCACCACAAACTCATTGAACCGAGGCGAGCCGGGAAAAAGAATCTTCCCTTTCTTAGCGAGCTCATTTGCCGCATAGGTAGCTTTGGCCAGGTTCTGCGCGGCCAGTTCTTTAAGGCCCTCGCGGCCGTAAATGGTCATATAAATGGTTGCCATAGTGGCGATCAGTGCCTGGTTTGTGCAGATATTCGAAGTCGCCTTCTCGCGCCGGATATGTTGCTCGCGGGTCGAGAGCGTCAGCACGAAACCGCGCTTGCCGTCTTTATCCCTGGTCTCGCCGACCAGCCGGCCGGGCATCTGCCGGACAAATTTTTCTTTCGTCGCCATGACGCCGGCATAAGGCCCGCCATAGCCCAGAGGAACGCCGAACGACTGTGTCTCCATGGAGACGATATCGGCTTCGACCGGAGGCTTCACAATTCCCAGCGAAAGTGCCTCGGCAATCGAGACCACCAGCAGCGCACCTTTCTTGTGGACCAGATCGGCCACCGCGGCCACGTCTTCAATGGTGCCGAAGAAGTTCGGTGACTGAATAAGCACGCACGCGGTGTCGCTGGTGATTTTCTTCTCCAGATCAGCCATATCGACGCGGCCATTTTCCAGAAAGGCGAATTCGGTGATCGGCAGTCCCTGGTGCTGCGTGTAGGTATGCATCACCTCGCGGTATTCCGGATGCACGCTGCGCGCCACCACCGCGGCTTTGCGTCCCGTGACACGGACGGCCATCAGCATGGCCTCAGCCGCGCCGGTCGAGCCGTCATACATCGACGCGTTGGCCACTTCCATCCCAGTGAGCTCGCAGACCATGGTCTGGAACTCGAAAATTGCCTGCAGTGTGCCCTGCGCGATCTCCGCCTGGTAAGGCGTGTACGAGGTAAGAAACTCCCCACGCGAAACCATGGCGTCAATCACCACGGGCCGGTAGTGATGATAGGCGCCGGCGCCGAGAAACAGCGCAAAGCCCGCAGCGTTGCTGCCGGCGCGCTCCTGGAAATAGTCAATGATCTCTGACTCCGCCATCTGCCGCGGGACTTTCAAATCGCGGTTCAGCCGGTATTCGGCCGGAATGGGAGCAAACAGATCATCAACGGATTTGCATCCGATTTCGCGCAGCATCTGCGCACGATCAGCGGGCGATTTAGGTAGGTAGCGCATGTTTGGAGATTTCTTGGGACCTTTTCGTTGGTATCGTCGCGCCTAAAAACCGGGCCGAGCCGCCCGATCTCCGCGCCACCGCGTCGCCGCGGGCGTCATTTTTCTTCCGCGATGTATTTCTCGTAATCGTCGGCCGGCATCAGCGCATCCGCCTGCTTCGGATCAGACAGCTCCAGCTTGACCATCCAGGCGCCGTGCGCATCCTTATTAATGGCCTCAGGCCCCTGGTTCAGGCTTTCATTGATCTCGATGACCTTGCCGGATGCCGGCGCATACAATTCCGAAACCGCTTTTACCGACTCAACGGTGCCAAAGCTCTTGCCCACTTCCATATGCGAGCCGACTTTCGGCAATTCGACAAATACGATGTCGCCCAGCGATTCCTGCGCGTGGTCGGTGATCCCCACCAGGCCGGTGTTGCCTTTTACCTGAAGCCATTCATGTTCTTTGGTGTACTTGTAGTCCTTCGGATATGCCATTTGCTTAGAGTCCTGCCTTTTATGTAGGAGCTGAATTTTCAGGGAACTTATGCTTTCTTTGGCCGTTTGTAAAACGGAGTCGGGACCACGCTGCATTTAACCTTCTGCCCGCGTATTTCCACAAAAACTTCTTTGTCAATTTCCGAGTGCTGCGGCGGCACATAGGCCAGGGCGATGTTCTTCTTCAAGAACGGCGCCGGCGATCCGCTGGTAACATAGCCGATTTCAGCTCCCGCGGCGTCGAACACCTTGTAACCATCCCGCGGAATGCCGCGGTCGATCGCTTCCAGCCCCACCAGTATCCGCTTGAGTCCGGCGGCCTTGGCCTTCTCCAGAGCGGCACGGCCGATGAAATCCTGCTTCTCCATCTTGCAGTAGCGATCCAGCGCCGCCTCCCAGACGTTGATGGTGTCTGAGATCTCATGACCATAGAGGGCCATTTTGCCTTCCAGCCGCAAAGTGTTGCGCGCGCCCAACCCGCACGGCACAATGCCAAACTCCCTGCCCGCATCCGTAACTTCATTCCACACGCGCTCGCTGTTGGCTACGTCGGAAGGGACGTAAATCTCAAAGCCATCTTCCGCGGTGTAGCCCGTGCGCGCTACCAGCGTGTTGGGCAGATTGCACACCGTTCCGTGCTTGAACCAGTAATTCTTGATCTGTGACAGATCGACGTTGGTCAGCTTTTGTAATGTAGCTTCGGCCCTGGGACCCTGGATGGCGATCTGGGTGTAGTAATCGCCCACGTCATCGGCGTGGCAGCGAAAGCGGCTGACGTTTTTGCGCACCCACGTGTGGTCTTTTTCCCGCGTGCCGGCGTTAATTACCAGCAGATAGTCATTCGGTCCCATTTTATGGACGATGACATCGTCAACAAAAGTCCCTTCCGGATAAAGCAGCGCAGAGTAGTGCGCCTGGCCTTCCTGGAGACGAGAAGCGTCATTCATGCTGATCCACTGCACAGCGTCCAGCGCCTGCGGCCCGCGAATATGGATATCACCCATGTGGGAGACATCAAACATGCCCACGCCGGTCCGCACCGCCAGATGCTCCTTTACCAGGCCGCCACTGGAGGGATATTCGACCGGCATGTCCCAACCGCCGAAATCCACCATCTTGGCGCCCAGCCGCCGATGCAGCGCATTGAGCGCAGTTTTCCTGAGAGTCTGGCTTTCCACTGTTGAAGACACGCTGT
>DASTPO010000330.1:0-11286 GCA_035762225.1 Candidatus Angelobacter sp. | reverse complement strand
GAAGATTGACGTAAAAAGAACAATCATCAGCAGCGCGCCGGGAAAGAAGTAATTGAGAAAACTGCCAGTGCCGGTTGCACCTTTCTGCAATGACGTGCCAAACCCCGCGCCGATGACTACCCAGAACAACAATGGAGAAACCACCACGCCCACCACGCGCGCCGGCTGACGATAGAAACGCACAATCTCACGCCACCACAAGGTAAACGCCGGCAGCAGGGGATTGACTCTTGGGGTGATGGCCGTCGTGATTGCTGCCTGCGCCATTATTTTTGCTCCTGCTGGGCCTGGGCGTCAGTCCAGAATCGGTGGCCGGTACGGCCAATGAACACGTCATCGAGCGTAGGTTTGCTGATCGAAACCGACTGAATCGAGCCGGGAAAGGCCTCTGCCACGCTGGTTACAAATTTCAATCCGTTCTGGATTTCCAGGCGAACCTTGCCATCAAGCAGGCTGGCAGGGACCTTGAATTTCTCTTGAATGTGCTTGGCCAGCGCAGCAGGATCGGCAGTCTCCAGCACAACCACCTCGCCGCCAATTTGGCTGCGCAACTCTGCGGGAGTACCCAGCCCCACAACCTCACCCTGGTTGAGGATGGCGAGCCGGTCGCACCGCTCCGCTTCTTCCATCAGATGTGTGGTCACGATAATGGAGACCCGCTCGCGCTTGCGTAAATCGTTCAGGTACGCCCAAAGATCAAGACGCGCGCCCGGATCCAGGCCGGTGGTCGGCTCGTCCAGCAGCAACACGCTGGGGCGGTGCATTAATCCCTTTGCCAGTTCCACGCGCCGCTGCATTCCGCCGGAGAAGGTTTCCACGCGGTCTTTGGCGCGGTCCGATAATCCAACTCGCTCCAGCATTTCCTGGATGCGCGATTTCAGGGTGCTGCCGCGCAGTCCGTAAAGATGACCCTGATGCCACAGGTTTTCGGCCGCGGTGAGCTTAATGTCGGTGCTCTGCGCCTGAAACACCACACCGATGCGACGGCGGACTTCGTCTGGTTGTTTGGCTGCGTCAAATCCATCGATCAGCGCGCGGCCGCCGCTGGGCAGCATAAGCGTGGAAAGTATTCTGAACAGAGTGGTCTTGCCGCTGCCATTAGGTCCCAGCAAGCCAAAAATCTCTCCGGCATGGACGTCAAACGATACGCCCCTCAACGCTGCGCGCTCGCCATAACTGTGCTGTATTTTTTCCACTTGAATTACAGCGAGGGATTCACTTCCCGAAGTGACGGTAGAGCTGTTTTGTAAGGCCGTTGCCATATCTATGAATGCACCACGTTGAGCATCATCAACGCAAATAGAAGTGGCAGATAGAGCACGCTGGCCTGTAGCAACTGGCGGGCAAAGCGCCGTGAGTCGGGTGACGTGGTGGGCAGCTTGGTTTGCGCCAGGCGGAAAACAAACCACAAAAATGCCAGGCCCAAGACAAGAGCGCCGAAGAGATAGATTTTGCCGGTCATGTGCAAAAGCGTCGGAACCATGCTCACCGAAATCAAAGTAGAGCAGTACGTAAGCATCTGCCTGATCACGCTGTGACCGGCTTTATCCACCACAGGAAGCATCTTGATGCCCGCAGCTTCGTAGTCGTCGCGGTACATCCACGCGATAGCCTGAAAATGCGGGAACTGCCAGAAGAAAACGATCAGGAACAGGAACACTGCTTCAACTTCCAATTTCCCGCGAACGGCAGTCCAGCCCAGCAGAGGCGGCATAGCGCCCGGAAAAGCTCCGACAAACGTGGAGATGGGCGAGACGAGTTTGAGCGGCGTGTAAAACGCCAGATAAGTGACCGCTGTCGCCAGAGCAAGCACTCCAGTGAGGACATTGGTGGTAAGCGCCAGGAATGCAGACCCGCACAACGTCGCCAGGATCCCGGCGGTAAGCCCGGTTGCCAGACCCATTCTGCCGGCCGGCAAAGGGCGGTTGCGCGTGCGCCGCATCAGCGCGTCAATCTTGTATTCCAGCACTTCGTTCAGGGCGGCTGATCCGGCGCAGGTCAAGCCGATTCCCACCAGCGCATTCAGGAGGGTCCAACGCAGTGAGGAGATGCCACTCTTGGCCGCGCCCATGTAGAAGCCGGCCCAGGCCGTAACCACAATCAGGGAGGTGACGCGTACTTTGAATAACTGAAGGTAATCGCCCAGAAGGGAAGTTTTCTTCAGTTCTACAGGCGTTGCCTTGAGCACAATCGGCTCTGCGGGGGCATCGGCTTTGCCATTGACGATCCGCGCGGCGCTGCTCATGCGGTGGCCACCTCACGCCGGCGATCAAAGGGAATCACCGCCGCCGGATCTCCGCGATGGCGATAGGCCTGAATGGTCAGGACGAATGTCGTGAGCAGGATCAGAGCGCCCACCGCTAAATGCGCCACCGTCACAGCCACCAGCGACATCGTCGGCTGCGCTTCATTGATGCCTTGCACCACGCGCACCATGTACGCGCTCACACCCAGTAAAAGCTGAGCGATCAGCAGCAGCAGCAGATAGAAGGCAGGACGCCGCAACTGCGGGATATTGGCATGACGGGTAAGTGCCCGCATGCTCACATAAAGAATCAGCCCGCTCACCACAAGGGCATTTAGAATATGAGGATACAGAAAAGCGTGAATGATCTTGTTGACGGGCCAGTGGTTCGATCCGTTGGGACCCCACTTGGTCCAAACGTGCCGGAATGCCGCGCCCAGTATCAACTGCAAATAGAGAAAGCCGATCAGCATCCAGCAGTGCCGCAGCAATGGCCGGGCATCCTGGCTGGAGATTTTCTCTGCCGGTTCTTCCATCCAGCTGCGGCTGGTAAACACGGCGATGGCCGCCAGCATGCAGAACATCGTCTGGCCTACGGTTGCATGGGCCGTGGAAATGGCCGGTGGCAGGAAATTCAGGACCGTCAATCCGCCCAGTACGCCTTGAAAGATCACGCCGGCCACGGCGCCCAGAGTGAGGCCGCGCATCCAGCGGCGTTTATCCACCCGCCAGGTCCAGATCGCCACGATGATTGTCAGCAGGCCCACAAATTCCGCGATCATGCGATGACCATGCTCAAACTTCACGCCACCAATCATCCTGGGAATCTTGAAAAGATGGCCGAAGCTGGTCGGCCAGTCGGGGACCGCCAGGCCGGCGTTGTTGCTGGTGACCAGTCCACCGGCCACAATCAATAAAAATGCCAGTGCGGCCACAAAAACGGTGAATCGATGTTGAGCGGCGTTATACGTGGAAGAACTCAGAACTGCTCCCTGGAAGTACCGGATATTTTAACACCCCAGGTTGTCCTGAGCCTGTCGAAACAGGCAGGAATGGGGCGGTGGACGATCCGTAGCCCGCTTACTGAGGCGTGAAAGTGAATCCAGCTTTTGCCGTCTCCCTGGGTCCAATCTTCACTTTCATTGTCTGCTCGCCGAATTTCTCATGCACCGCAGCCAGCGTGTATTCCCCGGGCGGCAGGTTTTTGATCTCAAAGCTGCCGTCGGCTCCGCTTACCGCAAAATAAGGATTCGACATGACGTTGATGTACGCCCTCATCCAGGGATGCTGGTTGCATTGCACTGGAATCATCATCTCCGGCGTGGAAAACGCCTTGATGATGGGCTTGTCGGTTGGCATCTGCGACTCATTGAACGGTTGGTTCTTGCTGGGCATGTCATGTATGTTGTGGTCGGCTGTGTCTGTGTTAGTGACCTTCAGCGATTGTCCCGTCATGATCCCCAGCATGCGTGGGTTATAGCGGCAGCCTTTCTGGTCGAGGACCACCTGATCGCTCGGAACCGCAAATGTGCCCGAGGGCAACCCCTCCTTCACGTAGACAAAGACATTCGCCAGCTTACCCTTGTTCACGATCACCGCATCTGGCGGCTGTGGCGTTGCGGGACATCCGGGGTCCTGCGTCATGTCCAGTGGTTTCAGCTTGGGTGGCGTACCCTTGAAATTCACACTGCCGGTGATGCTGCCGGCGGTTGCGGCGTCGATGGATATCGTTGCTTGCCTGGAAGCAGCGGCAGGCTGCCCTGAATCTGGTTGCGATTTGCCGCAGCCTGTCAGCGCTATGAATGCAACCAACGCGGCTGCGAGAAGGATGTTGCGACGCATCTCAACTTGGCGGATTTGCTGCGGGTAGATCTGTGTCATCTGCATCATCTGTGGTATGGATTTGCCTCGCGGGCTGCCGTGAGGTCTTCAATCCCCGCTGGCTACAGCTACGCTCTGCATGTTGGCAATCACCGCGTCAGCAAATTCGCTGGTGCCGGCCGTGCCTCCAACATCGCGCGTAAGGTGCAGCTTTTCCTTGTATGTCTTTTCCAGCGCGGCATAGACCCTGTCCGCCGCTTCCACCTCACGCATGTGGCGCAACATCAGGATCGCCGACTGCAAAACCGCGGTTGGATTAGCCAGATCTTTGCCGGCAATGTCCGGTGCTGAACCATGCACCGCCTCAAAGACGGCGCAGCGGGTGCCGATGTTCGCTCCCGGCACCAGACCTAGCCCGCCAACAAAGGCCGCGCATAAGTCTGAGATGATGTCACCGTATAGATTCTCCATTACCAGCACATCGTACTGATACGGATTCATCACCAGTTGCATGCACGTGTTGTCGATGATGTGCTCGCCATAGGTGATCTCGGGATATTCCTTGGCCACCTCTCGGCAGCAGCGCAGGAAAAGTCCGTCACTCATTTTCATGATATTGGCTTTGTGGATGGCGTGGATGCGTTTCCGCTTCTCACGGCGGGCATACTCAAAGGCGAAGCGCGCAATGCGTGTGGACGCTTTCTCGGTAATGATCTTCAGCGACTCCACCACCCCCGGCACCACTTCATGCTCAATCCCTGAATACTGGCCTTCAGTATTCTCACGGCAGATGGCCAAATCAACGCTGGGATATCGTGTGGGCAGGGAAGGCAGATTGCGGATCGGCCGGAAATTAGCGAACAGCTCAAACTGCTTGCGCAAAGCCACGTTGATGCTGGAGAATCCGCCGCCGATTGGCGTGGTAATCGGCCCTTTCAAGCCGATCCCTGTCCGTTCGATCGACTGCGTCAGCTCCTTGGGGATGTACTCTCCGTATCTGGCAAACGCTTCCGACCCGGCGGCAAAAGTTTCCCAGTCAATCTTGACGCCCGAAGCGTCGACAATCCGCACCGCCGCGCCTGTAACTTCCGGCCCAATGCCGTCTCCGGGAATCAATGTGACCTTGTGTGCCATATCTCCTGCTTACTTTGCGCTGGTCTTTGCCTTGACCGGTTTGGGTTTGTCGTCTTTGGTATTGAGCAGTTGCTCCAATTCTGTATGAAACTCGCCCACATCCTTGAAGTCGCGATACACAGACGCAAAGCGGATATATGCCACTTTGTCGATCTGCTTCAGGTTGTTCATGATCTGCTCGCCCAACTCGCTGGCGGTGCGTTCACGCTCAGGCGAGTCGATGACGTACTGCTCAACGTCATTGACGATTTGCTCCATCTTGCCCATGGAGATAGGGCGTTTCTCGCACGCCCGGAGCAGGCCGGAGAGGATTTTCTGGCGCTCAAATTTCTCCCGGCGGCCGTCTTTCTTGACCACCATGTAGGGAATCTCGTCAATGCGCTCGTAGGTGGTAAAGCGCTTCTCGCATTTCATGCACTCACGGCGACGGCGGATCGATTCGCCTTCTTTGCTTTCACGCGAGTCCACCACCTTGTCATTTTCGAACCCGCAAAAGGGACATTTCATCGTCTATCAACCAGTGTTCAATGGGTGTTAGCCTCGATTGTAACAGGCGAAAAGCTGGCGCGCAGGCGTCGGCCGGGGCTCTCCTGTTGCCGGAATCATGCCCAGGGAAAGAAAAAGGAGTCGGTGGCCTGATTTGGGACTGGATTAGTTCACACGCTGCCATACCAGGCACGGCTCAAAGGAATTTGCTGTGCTGCCAGGAAACCCTGCCGGCCACATCTACTGCCGTTCCTGCTCATCTTCTTCCGCCATGGCTTCTTCGACCTGGCTTTCCTCTTCCATCTGGGTGAGCGACACATGTTCGGATCGAGCCATTGCCAGCCCAGCGGGCGTAACCGACATGAAGGTAACCAGCCAGAGCATGATGCCGCAACTTGTAGCCAGCTCCGGCGAAAGGCCGAAAACACCGCGCAGCATGCCGATAGTCGCCAGCTGCGAACCGCCGCCGACCACCGGCAATTGCAGCACGCCGCCGACAACGCTGGCGGCCGTCAGCAAAAATACGCTGGAGAGCGTCATCTGTGACAGGCGATGGATGGAATAAGCGTGGGTCACCGCCATGTAGGCAAAGCCAATCACCAGCCAGATGAGCACAGATAGTCCAATCAGCTGGAAGAAAGAGGTAAGGTCCTTCACCGTGTTCAGGCCTTCGCCAAACGCATGCACGCGCTTGCTCACCGCATGTCCTAGTTTGGGTGAAATTCTGCCAAACACCCGCGCGAAAACCCGTGACGCGGTTGCCGGGTTCTTTCTTACTCGAAAGGCCAGCAGGGCCACCAGGCTCACACCGGCGAGCAACCCGACAGCAAAAATCTCAAAGAATGTAAAAGACGAAATCTCATAGCCCAGAAAATGTTTTCGCGCAGAATTGGCAAACCCTGGAAGCCTGCTCAGTGTTCCCTTTGACCACAGAATGTTGACCGCCATGATCAAAGCGAAGGCGCCCGCGTCAAAGATTCTTTCCACAGTCCATACGGCCATCTGTGACGCCATGCTTAGATTTTCTTTGCGCGCGATCAGAAATGGGCGAATGAACTCTCCCGGACGGCCCAGCAGCGCCAGGCCGGCAAAGCCGATGAAGGTGGGGGCCACCAGGTTTGCTGTCTTGGCGTCGCACACCGGGCGCAACATGATCTTCCAGCGCACCGCGCGAAGAAAGTAATCGAAATAGACCAACGCCACCGCCGACAAAAGGAAGAATTTATTGGTGTTGTGCGTCGCTACCCAGAAACGGTGCCAGTCAAACCTTTTCCACGTCCTGACCTGGAGATAGACCAGCGCAGCCAGCACAAGCAGCACCAGGGTGGTGACAATGAATCGTTTTTTGCTCATGAAAATGGGTTTTTCGAGTAAACCGCTACAAAAAAAGCGCCCCTTCGCCTTCAGGACGCAACATACTGTTCTATCACCTTGCGGCTAAGCGGGGCTAGCGGGCTTGGTAAGGCTGGCTTGCTGCGGCTTGGTCCTTTTTGGTGTCTTCGAATTCACTGACTTCGAGGGCGCAGCTGTTACTTTAGCGGGAGTATTTGATTTCGCAGCCACCGCAGCCTTCATTTGTGCCCGCTTTTTGGTATTGAAGTCGTGAATAATCTTGGCGATATAAGCCTGTGTCTCATGATACGGGGGGACGCCGTTGTACTGCTTTACGCGGTGCGCTCCGGCGTTATACGCCGCCAGGGCTTTAATGGGATCATCATGGTAGAGATCCAGTAACGCGCTCAGGTGGGCCGTGCCCGCCTCGACGTTGGCCCTGGCATCGAACGGGTCAGATACACCGAGTTGCGCCGCGGTCCCTGGCATCAGTTGCATTAATCCCTGTGCGCCTTTCTTGGATACTGCTCTGGTTTTGAAGTTGCTTTCCGCTTTGATCACGCTGGCGACAAAATCTGGATCGAGACGGTTGCGGCTGCTGGCTTCGCGCACTACCTGCTCCAAATCCACATTCGAAGCGGACGGCCCGGGCTTTACCGGCATTGTCGGCTTTGTCGATGCTAGATTCGCGGCCGGCGCGTTTGAGACGCGCGATGTTGACGCTGCCGGCTGAACCGACGCCGGTGTTGGCGCCGCGTTTTCCGCAGTAGCGGGCTGGGGTGTGACAATGGGCGCTTCTTCAACCTCAAAGGAAGAAATCTGGTCGCTGGCGATGTCCAGGTATCCTGTGCCGGTGTAGAGCCGGGTCACGCTGCCGACCTGTTCTTTGCGTTCAAAGCGTATGGAGAAACCGTTGCGCAGCATGGCGATTTCCGCCCCAAAGGCGGTCAGCTGGCACAGCATCAAAATGCTGGCGATCGTAATTGGCTTCAAAAATCGCATATCAACGCAAGAATGCTATTTTCGCCCAATTAGCTGCTGAAAGCCAGCCCCAAAAGCTCTTCCAGGGCCCGGGCGACGCCATTTTCAGAGTTGCTGGATGTAACCTTCCAGCCGCTCTGCTTCATATCTTCAGATGCATTTCCCATGACAACAGCAAGTCCTGCAAATTCAAGCATTTCCAAGTCGTTGTAGTTGTCACCGATGGCCATCACCTGCTCCCGGGGAATGCCATGCTTCTCCGCCCAGCGCTGCAAAGCGTTACCTTTGGTGCAGGCATGGTTCAGGATATCCAGGATGCACAGGTCGCGGTGGTCATATTGGGTCTTAAGAATGGTGATTTCCTGCAGAAAATCTGCCTGGCTGAGGCGCAGTTGGGCTTCCCGCATCCGCGCTACCGTGCCGCCAAACATGGCCTGGATCGGGTCTTCAGTCAGGGCCAGTTCCAGCGGTGAAACGTACTGAATGTACGGTGAATTCATCTGGATCCAGCGGGAGATGCTCTGGTTCAGCTCTTCAAATCCCTCGAGGATCAGAGCGTTGTTCCCTTTGCGATCAAAGGTGTGCACGGCGTTGCCCCGGAATTGGTCCATGTGACGCAGAAGCTTGAGGGCTGTGGCAGCCGGCAGGCGGTCAGAGTAGAAAGTCTCGCCCGTAGTGGAGCGAATCACGGCGCCGTTCGAGCTGATGAGCCATGCCGGCACGCCAATTTCCTCGGCGATCGGCAGGGCATAGTCATGACGTCTTCCCGTAGCCAGCACGATGGCTATCCCAGCCGCATGGGCCGCGCGCAGCGCCGCAAGATTCTGTGCGCTGATCTTGAACTGCGGGTCCAGGAGCGTACCATCAATATCCAGTGCAAGAAGTTGTATTCGTTGCTGCTTCACTGTGTTCCATAATACCTTCTAAGTGCCGGAAGAATGCCTACCCTCAACCGCTTGCAGCCATCGACAGGACACGCAATCTCAGGCTCGCTGGAATCCCGACTTGCAGCCGGACTAAGAGAGTTTTTCGTTTTTGGCTTTAAGCAGGCAGCGGCGTGCGTTTTTGCCGGATCGTTCCTCTTTCTGCTTGCCATATCCAGCCACGTTAACATCCCTGGTCTGGCCCGTTATGACTTTCTGTTCTTGAGCGCGATCGCCATCCAGGTTCTGCTGGTGGCCGTCCGTCTTGAAAACTGGCGCGAGGTCGCGGTGCTCTCGCTGTTTCACCTGATCGGAATTGGACTGGAGCTGTTTAAGACTTCAGCGTCGGTCCGCTCGTGGAGCTATCCCGAACCGGCGTTTTTCCATTTGAAGACCGTACCGCTTTATAGCGGGTTCATGTACGCGTCTGTAGCCAGCTACATCATGCAGGCCTGGCGACTGATGAAGGTCAAACTCACGGAATTTCCGCCATTCCCGCTGGCTGTAGGGCTGTGCGCGGCGATCTACGCAAACTTTTTTACCAACCATTACATGGTTGATTTCCGTTGGCCGCTCGCTCTCGCGGTGTTGCTGCTGTTTCGCCGCACTCAGGTCTATTTCACGGTGATCAAGATTCCGCGCCGAATGCCTTTGGCGCTCTCTTTTCTGCTGATCGGTTTTTTCATCTGGGTGGCGGAAAACATCGCTACCTATTTCGGCGCCTGGCAGTATCCGCATCAGAAACGGCAATGGGCCATCGTGGGGCCCACCAAGATCAGTTCGTGGATGCTTCTGGTCATCATCAGTTTCATTATCGTGGCCGCGTTGAAAGAGCTTTTCCCCAAACCACAGACAGTGTGGGCGGCAGAACCAGAAACGCTCCCTGATCTATCACGTGGCTTATCGCAGCCAGTGCCGGAAGAAAAATGACCAGCAAGAGTGCAGATGGACCGAAGCTGATGGCCGCTGATCCGCGGATCAACGTTCGGCGCGAAGGCATTCCCGATCGCACAGGCCGATGCGTTATCTATTGGATGCAACGCTCCCAGCGGTCCATTGACAACCCAGCGCTGGAGGTTGCTGTGAAGGCGGCCAACCTGCTGGCACTACCGTGCGTTGTGTTTTTTGCGCCAGTGCCGTTTTATCCCCATGCCAACCTGCGCCACTACCAGTTTCTACGGCAAGGGATTGGCCCAATCGCGGAAGGCCTGAAGAAGCGGGGAATCGGCTTTGTACTGCGGCGATTCCCCGATCATTCTCTGCTGCGTTTTTGCGAAGAGGTTCGGCCCTCGCTCGTAGTGGGCGACGAAAACCCCATGCGCGAGCCTGAATCGTGGCGGCGGACGGTCACAAAGAAATTACGCGTGCCGTTCTGGACAGTGGACTCCGATGTGATTGTGCCCTCAAAGCTGCTCATGAAAGAGCAATACGGGGCCTACACCGCGCGCCCGGTGATTCGGCGTCTGTTGCCAGAATTCCTCAAGCCGGTTGGAAACACCAAGGCGAAGAAGTCTTGGACAATGCCTAAAGGCCTGGAGTCTCTTCCGGTTGATTGCGATATCACTGAAGGCTGGAATCTGGATCGTTCGGTTGGTCCAGTTTCAAACATGGCCGGGGGAAGCGATCAGGCACTGAAGCGCCTGAAGAATTTCATCAAAAACGATCTCGCGCGCTATCCAGTGGAGCGGAACAAGCCGGAGCTTGATTCCACCAGCCACCTTTCCGCCCATCTGCATTTTGGACATATTGGACCGCATACGGTGGCGCTGGCGGTGCAGAAATCGTCAGCGCCTCGAGTTGCCAAGGAAGCATTTCTGGAACAGCTGATTGTGCGGCGCGAGCTGGCAGTGAATTTTGTGCGCTTTAATCCCGATTACGACAGTTTTGAGTCAGGCACACCGTGGGCACACAAGAGCCTGGCGGACCACGCGGACGACGCAAGAAAAATCTACAGCGAACGCCAATTGGAGAATGCGCAGACGCATGATCCGCTGTGGAATGCGGCGCAGTTGCAGATGGTGCTCACCGGTTTCATGCACAACTACCTGCGCATGTACTGGGCTAAAAAGATTCTGGAGTGGAGCAAGACCCCGGGCCGCGCCTTCCAGATGGCGGTTTACCTCAACGACAAATATGAACTGGATGGACGCGATCCGAACGGATACGCGGGCATCGCCTGGGCCATCGTGGGCAAGCACGATCGCCCATGGTTTGACCGTCCTATCTTCGGCCAGGTCCGCTATATGTCATTTAACAGCACGTCAAAGAAGTTCGACAGCAAGCGTTACATAGCGCAGATTGAGGAATTGGCAGCGGAAAAACACCTCGCAAGTTGACACCCGTTTGACGCAGGTCAATGGTGAT